>DAOSLL010000439.1:0-4177 GCA_035368905.1 Rhodoferax sp. | reverse complement strand
GCGCTACGCACCCGATTGAGCCACTGGCAACACGCCTGGGGTCGTTGCTCCTCCTAGCGGGCAGGAGCCCGCTGCGTCGTCGCGCCTACCCAGCCGCGCCGCCAGCGGCCCACTCGGGCGCGTCCAACTGGGGAATCTAGGCTGAATGTGGTTCACCCGTGTCAGCCTGAATAACCCGGTTTTCGCCACCATGGTGATGCTGGCGCTGGTGGTGCTGGGCCTGTTCTCAATGCAGCGGCTGCAAGTAGACCAGTTCCCCAATGTTGACTTTCCGGTGGTGGTGATCAGCACCGAATACCCCGGCGCTTCGCCCGAAATCGTCGAAAGCGAAGTCACCAAGAAGCTTGAAGAAGGTGTCAATTCGATCGCTGGCATCAACGCGCTGACTTCGCGCTCGTATGAAAGCCAGTCGGTTGTGATCATCGAATTTGGCCTGCATATCGATGGACGCAAAGCCGCCGACGACGTGCGTGAAAAAGTGGCCTCGGTGCGCCCCAATTTGCGCACCGAGGTCAAAGAGCCACGGGTGCTGCGTTTCGATCCATCCAGCCGGGCCATCTGGTCGGTGGCCGTGTTGCCAGATGACAAGGCGGCTGGGGCGGCGGCGATGAGTGCCGTCGAACTGACCAACTGGGCCGAGCAAACCCTGAAAAAGCGGTTGGAGAACGTGCGCGGGGTCGGGTCGGTCACGCTGGTCGGTGGCAGCAAGCGCGAAATAAATATTTACCTCAACCCGCAGGCGCTGGAGTCTTTTGGCATCACACCGGACCAGGTCGCCAGTGCGGTACGCAACGAAAATCAGGACTTTCCGGTCGGCAGCATCCGCTCTGCCGAGCAAGACCGGGTGATCCAGATTGCCGCCCGGGTGCAGCGCCCGGAAGACTTTGGCCAGATCATCATCACCCGCAAAAATGGTGCAGCGGTGCGGGTCAACCAGGTCGCTCAAGTCAGCGATGGCGCGCAGGAGCTTGACAGTCTGGCGCTCTACAACGGCCAGCGCACACTGCTGCTTAACATACAGAAGTCGCAAGACGAAAACACCATTGCGGTGGTCGATGGCCTGAACAAGACATTGGCCGAACTGCAAGAAGCCTTGCCAGCGGGGGTCAAACTGGCGCAGATCGCCGACGGCTCGCGGCAAATCCGGGTGTCGGTGGCCAACGTGCGGCAAACCCTGTTTGAAGGTGCCCTGCTGACGGTGCTGATTGTGTTTTTGTTCCTGAACTCGTGGCGCTCCACGGTGATCACCGGCCTGACCCTGCCGATTGCCCTGATTGGCACTTTTCTGTTCATGAACCTGCTTGGTTTTACCGTCAACATGATCACCATGATGGCGCTGAGCCTGTGTGTCGGCCTGCTGATTGATGATGCGATTGTGGTGCGGGAGAACATCGTGCGCCATGTGCAAATGGGCAAAGACGCGTTCACTGCGTCAATGGACGGCACGCGGGAAATTGGGCTGGCAGTGTTTGCCACCACCCTTTCGATCGTGGCAGTATTTTTGCCGATTGGTTTCATGGGCGGCATCATCGGCAAGTTTTTCCATGAGTTTGGCTTGACGATCGTGGCAGCGGTGCTGATCTCGATGTTTGTCAGCTTTACCCTTGACCCGATGCTGTCAAGTATCTGGCATGACCCCAGCATCGAGATCGATGGCCAGCGGCACCAGCCGGTCAACTTTTATGACAAGACAATTGGCCGCGTCACTGCCCTGTTTGACCGGGGCACCGAAGCGCTGGCGGAAATTTACCAAGGTATCTTGCGCTGGGCACTGCAGCACAAATTGGCCACAGTCGCTCTGGCAATGGGCATTTTTGTTGGCAGTGTCTTCATGGTGCCGCTGCTGGGTACCGAATTTGTGCCCAAATCCGACTTTTCTGAAACCAGCTTGACGTTCAATACCCCGGTCGGATCATCGCTGGAAGTGACCGAGGCCCGGGCGCGCCAGGTCGAAGGCATCATCCGCTCGTTTCCCGAAGTGCGCTACACGCTCACCACCATCAACACTGGCAACGCTCAGGGCAAAATTTACGCCAACATTTACATCCGGCTGGTGGAGCGCAAGGCGCGAGCGCGCAATGTGGATGCCATGTCCGGGGTGTTGCGCCAGCGGCTGCGCGAAGTGCCGGGCATCACCGTGACCCATGTCGGCCTGCTTGACCCGGTCGGTGGGCAAAAGCAGATTTCCTTCTCCATTCAGGGCGCTGACATGGGTGAGCTGTCCAGATTGACCGAACTGGCACTGGAAAAAATCAGGCCGGTGGCGGGTTTGGTGGACATCGATTCGACCCTCAAACCCAACAAGCCGACGCTTGACGTGCAAGTGCGCCGCGATGCGGCCTCAGACCAGGGCCTGAGCGTGGCACAGATTGGATCGGCCCTGCGTACCCTGGTAGCTGGGCAAACGGTGGGCAACTGGCGCGCACCGGATGATCAGACCTACGATGTCAACGTGCGGCTGTCACCCCAGTCGCGGCAACAGCCCGGTGACCTCAATGCACTGCCGTTTGTGCTGGGCAGCAGCGCCGATGGCAGCGCCCGGGTGGTGCGGCTGAACCAGGTCGCCAGCGTGGTGGAAGCCACCGGATCCAACCAGATCAACCGCCGCGACCTGACGCGCGAAGTGGCCATCAGCGGCAATGTTGCTGGCCGGTCTGCCGGTGAAATATCGGCTGACATCAAACTTGCGATGGACAGCATTGCCATGCCCGCAGGATACAGCTACAAATTCAGTGGCTCGACCAAGGACATGGCTGAAGCCTTTGCCTATGCACTGTCGGCCCTGCTGCTGGCGGTAGTGTTCATCTACATGATATTGGCCAGCCAGTTCAAGAGTTTTTTCCAGCCGCTGGCGCTAATGACCGCACTGCCGCTGACATTGATTGGCGTGGTGCTGGCGTTGCTGATGTTCAACTCGACTCTGTCGATGTTCTCGGTGATCGGTGTCGTGATGCTGATGGGGCTGGTCACCAAAAACGCGATATTGCTGGTGGACTTCACCATTCGGGCGCGTGCCCCGGCGCTGGATGCACACGGCCAGTCTGTGCCAGGTTCGCCACGCCATGAGGCATTGCTGATGGCTGCCCGGGTGCGCCTGCGCCCCATCTTGATGACCACGCTGGCGATGATTTTTGGCATGATGCCACTGGCACTTGCGCTATCCGAGGGCTCTGAGATGCGCGCCCCGATGGGGCAGGCGGTGATTGGGGGGGTCGTCACCTCGTCGTTGCTGACGCTGGTCGTGGTGCCGGTGGTGTACTGTTATATGGACGATCTGGCCCAGTGGCTGCGCAGGTTGGTGCACAGACCGTCGTCAAGCCCCCGCTAAATTCAGGCCAATGACAGTGCTGCCAGCTAAAATAGGACGATTCCGCTAACATACCCCCAGGAGTAATTAAATGAAATTGCACAACGTCGAACAGGCCCGCTTCAACATGATCGAACAACAGATTCGCCCCTGGGACGTGGCCGACGCTGCCGTGCTGCAACTGTTGTCTGTGGTCAGGCGCGAAGATTTTGTGCCCGTCGGCTACAAGGCCATGGCTTTTGCTGACATGGCCATTCCGCTGGCCGCAGGTCAAAGCATGCTGGCACCTCGTCTGCAAGCCCGATTGTTGCAAGACGCGGCCGTTCGATCTGGCGACAAGGTGCTGGAAATTGGCACTGGCTCAGGCTTCATGACGGCTTTGCTGGCGCACCAGGCACAACGTGTAGTCTCGCTGGAGATCAACGCTGAATTGGCTGACCAGGCGCGCGCCAACCTGCAAAAGGCTGGTGTCCACAACGCCGAGGTGCGCCAGGCCGACGGCTCGGTTAGCACTTGCGCAGAAGCACCATTTGATGTCATTGTGCTGGGGGGGTCGGTGGCAGAAGTGCCGGCCACTTTGCTGGCCCAACTCAAAGTCGGTGGTCGTCTGGTGGGGATTGTGGGCGATGAACCCATCATGCATGCCCAGGTCATCACCCGTACCAGCGACAGCAATTTCAAGTCCGATGAGAAGTGGGACGACAACGCGCCGCGCCTGCTCAATTTTCCGCAACCCCCCGCCTTTCAGTTCTGAACATGCTGACCCAAGTCCGACCTGCCCAATTGGCCAACTGGTTTGCATCGGTGCGTGAGCATGGCAACCCGATCGTGCTGGATGTCCGTGAACCCGATGAGCTGCGGGCATCAAGC
>DAOSLL010000438.1:0-4179 GCA_035368905.1 Rhodoferax sp. | reverse complement strand
CCTGGCACAGGGGTGGCGGCCTGGACCGGCTGCGCGCAAAGCCGTTGTTGTGCCGATGCGCCCACAATAACACCTGCATGCGGCGTATGTCGCAACCGATGTGCTACACTATCAGTAGCTGTCTGCGCCCTTGCTATATGGCTTGCAGGCCGATTCGGTGTTTTTTCCGCGGCTTATGTGTCGTTTTGCCACATTCACCGGCTGCAACCCAACTTCTTCAGTTGGACGCACCCGAGTGGGCCGCTGGCGGCACGGTTGGACAGGGCGAACGCCACGGCTGCCAAGCTACCTGTTCAGGCTGGAAGCAGGCCAGCCTTGTGGCAGGCCTGCGCCCTGCATGCTGCAGCAGGCCGCGAAGGGCGAAGGCGACACAGGCTACTGGCGACCAGGAACAGCAACGCCGCCAGGCGCGTTGCCTTTGGTGCAGGCAGAAGCTATTGGATAAAACCACGCGCTTTCATGTTGTCACAACCATTCTGGCGCGGGGTATTCAAGGTAATGCCTTTCTCCTTGGCACGTGCTTGCATGGTCGCATGTTGCTCGGCTTGCAGCAGCTTGCATTCGTCATAGGTTTTGACTGCGCGCATGCTGGTCTGGTGAGCGGTGCGCTCCTCGGCTGTCATCAAGGTCCAGCCAGGTGTGTTGTTCTGGCCAAACTGCATGCCGCGCATGCCACCTGCGCCAGGTCCCATCTGGCCGGCACCAGGGCCTGCACCGGTGCCGGGGGCCGCGACCGGGGCGCTTTGTGCCAGTACTGATGCAGACAAGAAACCAGCCAGTGTGGTGGCAATGGCGATGGTTTTGAAAGCGTAAGAGGTTTTCATGGTGGAACTCCTGTGATTGAACCGATGTGGGCTGCTGGTCATGCCTGCATCCCTGAGCGCTATTTGAGCGCGTCTGTGTCAACGCAGCGTTGCTGTAAAGCGCTGATTTGCATCGCCATGTTGCGCTGTGGCCTTGCGTTACAGTGGGTTACAAACTGAGCACGTATGGAAAAAACTGACTGCATCCTGATCGTCGATGACGAGCCCGAAATTCGCCGCTTGCTGGTGGACTATCTGGTGCGCAATGGTTTTGAAGCGCTGGCGGCACGCGACGGGCGTGACATGTGGCAGGTGCTGGAGCGCCACGCCGTTGACTTGCTGGTGCTGGACCTGATGCTGCCTGATACCGATGGCCTTACGCTGTGTCGAGACCTGCGCGCCAGGTCTAACCTGCCAGTGCTCATGCTGAGCGCGCGGGGTGAAGATGCCGACCGCATTGTCGGCATCGAGATGGGTGCCGACGATTACCTGGTCAAGCCCTTTAACCCGCGTGAATTGCTGGCCCGCATCAAATCGATCTTGCGTCGCACCCGCGCATTGCCACCGAATTTGCGGCCTGAGCCGGTACGCTGCCTGCGCTTTGCGGGTTGGTGTCTCGACACCGCCGAGCGGCTGCTGACGGCACCCGATGGTGTTGCCACACCGCTGTCAGGTGGCGAATTCCGCCTGCTGCGCATCTTGCTGGAGCACCCCAACCGGGTCGTGACGCGTGAGCAACTGATCGAGATGATTCATGGCCGCGAAGCCGAAGCCTACGACCGCGCCATTGACGTTCAGGTCAGTCGCCTGCGCCATCGCTTGCGCGATGACAGCCGCGAACCCCAGTTGATCAAGACCGTGCGCGGCCAAGGTTATGTGCTGGCCGCCAGTGTCGAGCCAGGCAACACATGCATTTGACATCTCGCTTGGGCTCCTGCCTTCGACTGCGTCTGCACCTGCCTGAACTGCCGTCGAGCTTGTACGCCCGCCTGGCACTGATTTTGCTGGTCGGCCTGCTCGCCGCGCAAGGCATCAGCCTGTGGTTGCAATGGGGCGAGCGCTCGGCGGTGGTCACGCAGGCCCGTGGGCTGAACTTTGCCGACCGCCTGGCCCACGCGGTGAGCGTGCTGGAGACGGTGGGATTGGCGCAACGTGGCGCGGCGTTGGCGGCCCTGCAATACGACGACCTGAGCGTCACGCTGGTTAACGCAAACCAGGTGTCAGCCAGGGTGCCGCGTGGGCCGATTGCCGACCTGCTGGCGGCCCGACTCGGCAGCCAGCGCCAGGTTCGGCATGTTCCAGCCCCGTCTGGTGCCCATGCTGGGGCTGGTAATGGGGCGGGCGGTGGGGCTGGTGGGGCTGCCATGGGCACCATGCAGGGCGATGCGGTGCAGCGCAGTTTCGATGTGCAGTTGCAAGATGGCCAATGGGCCCGCGTCACCATCCGGCGCAACACCGAATCAAATGCCCCGGCACTGTCAAACGACCTGATCCTGCAACTGCTGCTGACCCTGGTGATCGTTGCCGCCGTGGTGATGATCGCTGTCAGGCAAGCCACCCGTCCACTGCAGCAGCTCGCGCAGGCGGCCGACAGGCTTGGTCATGATCTGGATGCCGCGCCACTGGTGCCAGGCGGCAGCACCGAAACCCGCCGCGCAGCGCAAGCCTTTAACCGCATGCAAACCCGTATCCAGCACCTGATCCGGGAACGCGCACGCGCGCTGGCGGCGGTGTCGCACGATCTGCGCACACCCCTGACACGCCTGCGCCTGCGCACCGAGCTGATTGACGATGCACAGTTGCGCGACCAGATGGCCAGCGACCTGGCATCCATGGCGGCCATGCTTGACACCACCCTGGACTATCTGCGTGGACTGCAAGCGCACGAACTGGTCCGTCCAATTGACATCAACGCCCTGCTGGAGAGCATGGCAGAAGACGCGCTGGTGCCGGGGCGAAAGATCCGCATTGACGGACTGGCCCAAAAGCCTTTTGACGGTCGCTTGACCGCCTTGCGGCGGGCGCTGCAAAACCTGATCGACAACGCTTTCAAATTCGGTCACGCCGTCTGCCTTCAGGTGCAAGACGACGCCCTGCGCCTGAGCATCACGGTGCAAGACGATGGTCCTGGCATTGCCATTGCCGAACTTGGCAAAGTCGTTGAGCCGTATTACCGCGTGGACAGCGCACGCAGCCAGGCTGGTGACGGGGTTGGGTTAGGGCTGTCGATCGTGCGCGACATGGCCCTGATGCACGGCGGAGAGTTATTGCTGGCCAATCGGCCGCAGGGCGGGCTGGCAGCGACAATCATCTTGCCACGCGAGCAACCTTTGGCCGCGCTGGCAGAACCTGTGCGAAAGGCAGTGTGACCCTTGCAAACCATTGTTAAACCGGGCTGTGCAGCATGACCAGCGCCCATGATCACCGGCACCATCACACCGATGGCCATGCCGATGCCAACTTCAACCACGCCTTTGCCATTGGCATCGCCTTGAACACCGCATTTGTCGCGATCGAGGCGTTTTATGGCTGGCGCATCAATTCGCTGGCGCTGTTGGCCGACGCGCTGCACAACCTGAGCGATGTCGCCGGACTGGTGCTGGCCTGGGGCGCAGCGCTGGCAGGAAAGCTGCGCCCGGATGCCCGCCACACCTACGGTTTCAAGCGCGCCTCGATTCTGGCGGCTTTCTGCAATGCCGCACTGTTGCTGCTGGCCATGGGCTCACTTGGCTGGGAGGCGCTCGGGCGACTGCAGGCACCCGAACCCACGCAGGGCTGGACCATCATTGCAGTGGCTGGCGTGGGCATCGTCATCAACGCGGCCACCGCGCTGCTGTTCATGCGTGGCGCGCACGGCGACCTGAACATTCGCGGGGCTTTTTTGCACATGGTCGGCGATGCCCTGGTGTCGCTGGCGGTGGTGGTGGGCGGTGCACTTTACCTTTGGCAGGGCTGGAGCTGGATCGACCCGCTGCTGAGCCTGGCCATTGCGGTGATGATCGTGCTGGGCACCTGGGGTTTGTTCAGGCAGTCATTGCACCTGCTGTTTGACGGCGTACCGGCCCATATTGACCTGGCAGCGGTGCGCCATTTGCTGCTGACCTTGCCCGGCACGGCCGACGTGCATGACCTGCACGTCTGGGCCATGGGAACCTCCGACGTTGCCTTGACGGCGCATCTGGTGCTGGCTGAGGCAGTTACCGACAGCAGTGCCGTACTGCACCAGGCCGAACATGAGTTGCACGAGCATTTTGAAATTCGCCACGTCACACTGCAACTGGAATCAACTGAGCATGCCCGACACTGTGCGCTGGGCAGTGCCGCCGGCTGCCATTAGATTGCTATTTATAATGTAGCTGGTAGCGCTTGCTGCATA
>DAOSLL010000437.1:0-4180 GCA_035368905.1 Rhodoferax sp. | reverse complement strand
CCGACCATCAGGATCAGACCGCGCTTTTGCAGCATCAGATCGGCCAGTGTGGGGGGCAGCATCAAGGATGCCAGCGGCGGGATCTCGTTGACAATGAAACGGATCACCGCAGCATACGAGCCGCGCTGGCGCATGCCACTGATGCGAAAGCGCCCGACCCCCGGCATCGACCAGCCCATGTTCAACTCGTTGAGGTCTTGCAGTTCTTCGATGCGTTCGGGCGGCAGAATTTCACTGAGCAGGCTCAGCGGTGCTTCGGGCGGCAACACCTGGCTGTTAATGGGTACGCACACCCCGTTGATGCGAATCGTCGCAGGCGAGTTTGCTGACAGGTAGACATCGGAGGCGCGCTTATCGGCCATCAGCCGCAAAATGCGCCTCATGGTGCCGTGCTGGGCATTGTCAATGGCGGCCATAGGGGGGCTTTCTAATCAATTGAGGATAAAGCAGTGATCTTCGCCTGGCACAACTCAAGGCAACCGTCCAGGATCGGTTGGGGACAGAGCATTGTTCACTGCCCCGCAGCTTGGCTGCGCAAGTAACTCCTGGTCTGTCCCTCAAGGGGGAACAGCCCAAAATCAGTTGGGGACAGAGCATCGTTCACTGCGTGTAACTCCTGGTCTGTCCCTCAAGGTCTCAGGAGATCATTCAAACTGGTTTTGGCGCGGGTTTGCGCGTCAACTCGTTTCACGATGATGGCGGCATACAGGCCGTACTTGCCTCCCTCTTTGGGCAAGCTGCCGCTGATGACGACCGAGCCAGCGGGAATGCGGCCATAACTGACGCTGTCAGAGGCTCGGTCGTAAATCGGGGTGCTTTGGCCAATATAGACTCCCATGGAGATCACCGAGTTTTCTTCAACGATGACCCCTTCAACCACCTCGGAGCGGGCACCAATAAAACAATTGTCTTCAATGATTGTCGGGTTGGCCTGCATTGGCTCGAGCACGCCGCCAATGCCGACACCCCCGCTCAAATGCACATTTTTGCCAATCTGGGCACAAGAACCCACCGCAGCCCAGGTGTCCACCATGCTGTTTTCATCAACGTATGCGCCAATGTTGACAAAGGATGGCATCAGCACCACGCCTTTGGCCAGAAAGCAGCCGCGCCGGGCCACCGCTGGTGGCACCACGCGCACGCCGGTGGCACTCATGCCCGGGCTGTCCATTTGCGAGAACTTGGTCGGCACCTTGTCGTAAAAGCCCAGGTCCCCAGCACGCATGATCTCGTTGTCTTTCAGCCGAAAGCTCAGCAGAACGGCCTTTTTGATCCATTGATGGGTGGTCCATTGACCCACTGCTTGGCGAGTGGCGACCCGCAGTTGACCGTTGTTCAGTTGGTGAATCACATGTTCCACCGCATCGGAGACCTCTTTGGAGACTGATGCGCTTGACAGGTTGGCGCGGTCTTCCCACGCGGCATCAAGGATGGTTTGCAGTTGTTGGGTCATTTGGCTGTATTCGAAAGAGATTTAAAAAAAGGTCTGATTGGCGCAGACCGTCAAGCGGCGCGGCTGATGACAAAGTCCCTGATGCGACTGGCAGCTTCCACACATTCGGCGGTTTCAGCCACCAGCGCCAAGCGGATTCGGCCTTGGCCGGGGTTGTGGCCCTGCGCTTCGCGGGCCAGGTAGGAGCCTGGCAAAACGGTGACATTGTAAGCAGCGTAAAGATCGCGCGTGAAGGCAATCTCGTCGCCTGCCACGTCAGCCCATAGGTAAAAGGCGGCATCGGGCAGGGCCACGCCCAACACGTCGGCAAGCAGTGGCATGACGTGGGGAAACTTGGCGCGGTACAGGGCGCGGTTTTCCACCACGTGCACCTCATCAGACCAGGCCACTGTGCTGGCGGCCTGCACCACACCGCTCATGGCGCTGCCGTGGTAGGTGCGATAGAGCAAAAATTGCCTGATGATGTTGGCATCACCCGCCACAAAGCCGCTGCGCATGCCAGGCACGCTGCTGCGTTTGGACAGGCTGGTGAGCGAAATCAGGTTTTTGTAGTTGCTGCGGCCGAGTTTGGCCGCCGCCTCCAGGCCGCCCAACGGGGGTTCATCGCGAAAATAGATTTCGCTGTAACACTCGTCCGATGCGATCACAAAGCCAAAACGGTCGCTCAAGTCAAACAGTTTTTGCCATTCCGACAGGGGCATCACGGCACCAGTCGGGTTGCCGGGTGAGCAGACAAACAGCAGTTGGGTGCGGGCCCAGGCTGCTTCAGGCACAGCGTCCCAGTTCGGGGCGAAATTCTGCAAGGAGTCGCAAGCGACGAAATAGGGTTCGGCCCCCGCCAGCAGGGCTGAGCCCTCGTAGATTTGATAGAACGGGTTCGGGCTGACCACCAGTGGCTTTTGCCCGTCGATGCCAGCAGTGCGATCAACCACGGTTTGTGTCAGGGCAAACAAGGCTTCGCGCGAGCCCAAAATTGGCAGCATTTCGGTGGCAGGGTCAAGGTCCAGGCCATAGCGGCGTTTCAGCCAGGCGGCAAAGGCGTTGCGCAGAGACAGCTCACCGGCGGTTGCCGGGTAGGAGCATAAGCCGCTGGGTGTGCGTTTGACTGCGTCCACCATGGCTTGCTGGATGATCGCTGGTGTGGCGTGCTTGGGTTCACCCAGCCCCAGACTGACAGGGTTGTATGCAGGGTTGGGCCGAATGCCGGAAAGAAGTTGACGCAACCGCTCAAACGGGTAGGGCTGCAGGTTTGCGAGCAGGGAGTTCATGGCGGCTGATTATCAAGGAGGTCTTGAACAAAGCCGAAGCTGGCAGCTAAACTCGGCGCGATATGTCTGATGTCTTGCGTTTGCCCAACACCTCGTCTGCAGCACCGCCGACTGATGTTTGGCTGCTGCATGGTCTTGTCTTTGGCTGGCCATGGAACTGATCGAAGTTTCAACCGATAAACTCTTTTTGGGCATGTCGCTGGAATACGCCTTGCGTGATGCCAGCGGTTTGGTTTTGCTTGCCAAGGGGCAAAAAATCGAGTCAAGCCAGCAACTTGCTGCCATCATCGGCCGGCAGCATGTTTTTATTGACATTGACCAGACCGGCAGCGGTGTGCGGGCCATGATGTCGAGCCTTTCGGCGCTTGAGCTCGCTGGCGCACCGATCAAGGACTTTTCCAGATATATCGAAATCAAAAAGAGCGGTCCGGCCGAGGTCAGGAAGATCGGCACTCTGTCACAGCGTTGGGGTGATGTGGAGTCAAACCTGGGTGGCTTGCTGGCAAGTCTGGAAACGACAGACGATTTTGCCAACCGTATTGGAGGACTGGAACAGTTCATTGCCCAGTTGTTGGCTGAGGACGAAAACGGATCGCAGTTCTTACTGTTTAACCGTGCAGTGACACATTTTGAAGGTTACAGCGTGATCCACGGCCTGTTGTGCGCCGCACTGACAAGTTCGCTGGTCCAGGTGTTTGCGCTGACCGATGCCCAACGCTGCAGCCTGGTTTGTGCAGCATTGACCATGAATGTTGGCATGACACGCTTGCAGGACTTGCTTGCCGTGCAAAAGCACGCCCCCAATCAGCACCAGCGCAGCGTGATCGATGCCCATGCCAGCATTGGTCGCAAATTGCTGGAAAAGGCAGGCGTGACAGACCAGACCTGGCTGGCGGTGGTGGCGCAGCACCACGCGCCGATCAACGGGCCGGAGGGTTTGTTGACTTGGCCAGCAGCTAAACGCATGACAAAAATCCTGCAAACGGTTGATCGCTACACGGCCGCGATGAGCCCGCGCAAGTCACGTTCGGGGCGTACCGCGCGTGACTCGGTGCGCGCCGTCGTGATCCAGACGGGTGAGGCCAAGCACGATGAGGTAGGCACCGCGCTGATGCGCGTGCTGGGGCTGAGTCCGCCAGGCACCTTTGTCAAGCTGGCCAACGGTGAAACTGCGGTGGTGATGCGACGCGGTGTCAAACCCGCCGAGCCCTGGGTGGCGAGCGTGCTGAATCGCAACGATGAACCGATCGCCGAGCCCCATTTGCGTGACACCTCGCGTGCGGGTTTTGCGATATCTTCCACATTGACAGCGTCGTCGGTGCGGGTCAATCTGAACATTGAAATGATGCTGCGGCTGATCCCCAAGTAACACTTACTTGGCGTGTTGCTGCCAGTTTCTGTTTCGCACCGAAGCTCGCTACCACACGGCTGTGGCACACCAGCACCCTGGCTGCTGAGT
>DAOSLL010000436.1:0-4182 GCA_035368905.1 Rhodoferax sp. | reverse complement strand
CAGCAGCAACAGGCTCCAGACAGCGAGTCGCCGATCAGACTTATGGCATTGATTCAGTCCGTCAAGGTCAAACAATCTCAAACCCTTTCAGCCAAGTGGTGTGACTCAATTTCATGCGTCGAAAAAGTCCATGCTTTATGCTCGAATGCATTTGAACAGGTTCGCTTGCGCCAACATGCATGCATCAAGCTACTCAAACTTGAAATTGAACTGCTGAAACACCGTGACCTCCTGTGCGTCATGGGTGCATTTGTATTGCAGCATGGCAGCTTTCACCGCTGCGTGGAACACTGGCGGCCCCGACACGATGGTCACCTCTTTGACTGCGCCATCCCTGATCAGCGCCTTCGCCCGGACCACGCCTTGCGCGCCCTCCCGTAGCGCCCTGGGCGGCATCTCCGGAGACACCTGGATCGGACAAGCCACATCCATGTCATTTCGGCTGGGTTTGGCCACGGCTGCCGTCGGCGCTGGCGATGGCGATGGCGATGGCGATGGCGATGGCGGAGCGGTCGGCACTGGCGCTGCGGGTTCCGCTGCCATTGCAGCCGGGCTGGCTACCGTGCCCAGTGCCACCGGGGCATCCGGCATTGGCATGAAACGGGGCTGCGCAGGCACTTCGGCCACCTGGGGCTGGGCCGGTCTGAGCACTTTTTGCGCTGGCGGTGGCGGCGGTGGCTTTGCTGGTGGCGGCGCAATCGTCACTTCCTGAATCACAACGCTTGCCTGGGGCTTTTTGATGAGCTGCAAACTCTGTCTTGCCGTGCCGCATATCAGGGCATAGCCAATCAGCGCATGCACCAGCAGCACAATCACAACCCCGTTGATGCGGCGTGACGGATCACTCTGCAAGTAGTGGTCATTCAAGTTGCTGAAAATCATGGGACGAACTGCTCGGCACCGATCACCGCTATTTTGGAGAGACCGGTGCGCCGACTGCTTGCAAGCACACCGGCAAAAATCGCATAGCGTGAACGCTTGTCGGGCCGAATATGCACCTCGGGCTGGGGATTTTGCTGCGCGACAGCCGTCATCTTGTCATCGAGTTCGACCGCGGTGACCGACACGCCTTGCCAATGGACGACATTGTGTTCGTCAATGTCAATGCGGATGTTTTCCACCTTGATCAACTGGGTGGCGCGCGCTGCCACCGGCAGTTCCAGCGCAACTGAATGCAACTGGATCGGAATGGTGATGATCAGCATCACCAACAAGACCAGCATCACGTCAATCAGCGGCGTGGTATTGATGTCCATCATCAATTCCGGTTCGCCAGAGCCATCCGAATGTCCCAGCTTTCTTGCCATCAAGTTGGTCATTGCCAGTTAACCCCCCAAAGGCGGCGGCTCGGTAATAAAAGCCACTTTGACAATGCCGGCACGCTGGCAGGCCAGCAGCACCTTGCCGATACCCTCGTATTGCGCACCCATATCGCCGCGAACCTGAACTTCAGGCTGTGGCCTGGCAACAGCGACCTGCTTGAGCTTTTCAACCAGCGCATCCACCGATCTGATACGCGCATCGTAGTAAAAAATGGCACCGCTGCGGTCAACCGAAATGATGACGTTGTCCGGCTTGCTTTCACGCACCGCGGTACGCTGTTTGGGCAAAGCCACGGGTATCGAGGTCGTCACGACCGGAATGGTGATCAAGAAAATGATCAGCAACACCAGCATCACGTCCACCAGCGGTGTCGTATTGATCACCGACATCAGGCCGTCCGGCGCATCGTCATCTGATCCAATCCTCATCGCCATGTCAATATCCCGAATAAGTGCCAAATGGCTGCAAGCAGCCCGGCGGATTCAGCGCGCATCGACTGCGAATTGACCGCAGCGGCCCAATTGGCACCCGCCTTTTTTTGTCCCAGAACTGGGCCATGGGTCTGAAACGCTGGCGCAAACTGACCACGCTGGGGTCGGTGCGCGCTGCTCGATCCATCAGTGCGCCTGGCTCCCGGCGAAATCTGCCATTCACGCATGTGCCAAGCCAGCCGATCAAGTCAGCTCTTGCTGACGGTTCCCAGAATGACGGCATGCAGATCCTGGCCAAAAGCCCGCACATCGTCCATGACGGCTTTGTTGCGGCGCACCAGCCAGTTATACGCCAGCACCGCCGGCACAGCGACCGCCAGTCCCATGGCGGTCATGATCAAGGCCTCGCCAACCGGGCCGGCAACCTTGTCGATCGAGGCCTGGCCAGAAATGCCAATGGCCGTGAGCGCATGGTAAATGCCCCAGACGGTTCCAAACAGCCCGACAAATGGCGCAATGGAACCCACCGTGGCCAGCACCGCCAGACCTTGCTGGGTGTTGCTCTGAATCCGGTCCACGGCACGCTGGATACTCATGAAAACCCATTCGTTCAGCGGAATATGACCCATCAAGCCGTCGTGCTTTCGCAAAGCGTTGGTGCCGGCATCCGCAATAAAGCGATACGGGCTGTTGCCTTCAAGAGCACGTGCCCCCTCTTCGATGGTGCCCGCAGACCAGAAATCATCGGCAGCAGCCCTGGCTTGCCGCGCCATTTTGGACTGATCCAGCAGTTTGACAACGGTGACATACCAACTGCTCACACTCATCGCCAGCAGCAGTAAAAGTACGATCCTCGCCACTGCGTCAGAGGTCTTCCACAGCGATTCGATCCCGTACGGGTTTTCAGCCGATTCAATCCGGGGCAGCACAGCAGCAGCCTGTGCCACAGACGCAAACGGTACGCTGGCTGGGGTGGCCAATTGGGCCTGAACCGAAAGGGAAGAAAAAAACATCAACAAGCCTGCGCTAAAGACAAAAATACGCATCCACCCAACACAAACAACTCGCACAAAAACCCTTTCGAAATTTCCCGACCACCAGTGGCGCAACTTCTTCGGCAGGCAACACCCTTGATTCACGCCGATGAGGCCGCTTTAGCTGCACCGATTGTCCCCAAAATCGCCGCGCCAAATCTGCCGATGCCGCAGCAATGCGCTGCGTAGCCATGCCACAGAGAACACATGCGACAATTCTGCATCATCTGTCACTGCGGTTTCATCCTTCGGGGTTAAGGCAGTGGTTTACCAGCAGCCAGAAAAATTGAAAAGGTCGATATGGGATTCCTGACAGGCAAAAAATTACTCATCACCGGCGTGTTGTCGAACCGCTCCATCGCCTATGGCATCGCCAAAGCATGCCATGCACAGGGTGCCGAGCTGGCGTTCAGCTATGTGGGCGAGCGTTTCAAGGACCGCATCACCGAATTTGCCGCCGATTTCAACTCAAAGCTGATTTTTGATTGCGATGTTGGCGACGATGCCCAAATCGACAAGCTGTTTGCCGACCTGGCGCTGCACTGGCCCAAATTCGACGGTTTTGTGCACAGCATCGGTTTCGCCCCACGGGAGGCGATTGCCGGCAATTTTCTCGACGGTTTGAGTCGCGAGAACTTCCGCATCGCCCACGACATCAGCGCCTACAGCTTTCCGGCCATGGCCAAAGCGGCCCTGCCCTACCTGAACAACACTGCCTCGCTGTTGACTTTGACCTACCTGGGTGGCGTGCGTGTGGTGCCGAGCTACAACACCATGGGCCTGGCCAAGGCATCGCTGGAGTCCTCGGTGCGTTACCTCGCCGACGCAGTCGGTGGCCGCGGCATCCGTGTCAACGGCCTGAGCGCCGGTGCCATCAAGACGCTGGCGGCCAGCGGCATCAAGGACTTTGGCAAGCTGCTGGGCATTTCGGCGGCTGCGTCGCCGCTCAAGCGCAATGTGACGATTGACGAGGTTGGCAACGTGGCCGCATTCTTGCTGAGTGACCTGGCATCGGGCATGACCGGACAGATTTCGTATGTCGATTGCGGTGTCAGCCAGACGGCGGTGGCCGTGGTGGAAACTCCGGGTTCATAACCAAATTGGGCTGTAGCCTTTGTGTAGCAAGCGCTGACAGCTATTATTGGTGTAGCTCATCAGGTTTGCAGGATGGCGGTATCGCTTGATCTGGCGCTTGATCTGGCGCTTGATCTGGCGCTTGATCTGGCCGACATCGCAGACCGCATGGCGATGGCAATCCACGCGCCACGCAGGTCAACATGATCAACATGGTTCGGTCAAGCAGGCTCAGTTCTGGCCGTGCCAGGTGAGCCGCAAGCGACATCGCGCCACCACCCCACCACCCCACCACCCCACCGCCCCGCCAGCGCGACCCC
>DAOSLL010000435.1:0-4211 GCA_035368905.1 Rhodoferax sp. | reverse complement strand
GGGGTTGAATGGGCTGACGAGCCGGTGCGCGCCTTCGAGACCGGCATTGTGGTCACAGTCAGCAACGGCAAAGGGGTGCTGGCCAGGGTGGCTGGCGCGCTCTCTGCTGCAGAGGCCGACATCACCCAGGTTGATCTGGCCGACGAATCACGGCAAGGAGCGCTGGATATCCGCTTTGTCATCGCAGTGCGTGACCTGACCCAGTTGGACACAGTTTTCAGCAACTTGCGGCGAGCCCCTGCCGTGCTCAAGGTTCAAAGATCAAAAAACGCGGCACCCCGTCAAGTCGTGAGCGATGCCGGGTAAGACACCTTAACCACTTCAATCTCAAGTGGGCCAGCCGGCGTCGCCAAATTCAGCACATCACCCTGTCTTGCCTTGAGCAAGGTGCGGGCAATTGGCGACACCCAACTCACCTCGCCGTTTGCGCTGACGGCCTCGTCAATGCCCATGATCGTGATGGTGCGCGCAATGCCGTCGGTTTCGAGGTAAGTCACCGTGGCACCAAAGAAAATTTGTACGTTGCCAAAGTGCACCGAAGGGTTGACCACCTCGGCAATCTCCAGACGCTTGGTCAGAAACCGGATGCGGCGGTCAATTTCACGCAGGCGCTTTTTACCGTACAAATAATCGCCGTTTTCAGACCGATCACCGTTGCTTGCGGCCCAGTGAACAACATCGACAATTTTGGGTCGCTCCACATCGATCAGTTCCAGCAACTCGGCACGCAGTCTGGCGTAGCCCGCAGGCGTCATGTAGTTCTTGCCACTGGCTGGCAATGGCGGCACCAGCGCCTCGTCGTCATCCGCATCGTCTGGCTCTTTGGTAAACGCTTTGCTCATAAAACCTCAATCGCAACAGGCAACTTTGATCATAGCGTGATGCCAGGCAAGCAATGAGCAACACTGGACCAGGCGGCACAGCATGGCCGCTGCCTCCGGCCTCATACGCCACTTGGCGTATTTCCCAAACCGGCGCGCCTGCCTACAGTTGCATCATCGTCGAGCAACGCCCTAACCGGCAAAAGTTGCCCGGCGACAACGGTTTCATCAACTTTGGAGTAGCCCACATGCAATCTTTGAATTCACGTCGTTTCACGTTAAAAGCGCTCACCGCTGCGGTCGCACTTTCCACCCTGTCGGCCCTGCCGGCGCTGGCTGCCGAAACCATCAAGGTCGGAATTTTGCACAGCTTGTCTGGCACCATGGCCATTTCGGAAACCGTGTTGAAAGACACCGTGCTGATGGCGATTGACGAAATCAACGCCAAGGGCGGCGTGCTTGGCAAGAAGCTCGAACCCGTGGTGGTTGACCCCGCTTCCAATTGGCCGCTGTTTGCCGAAAAGACCAAGCAGTTGCTGGGACAAGACAAGGTTGCTGTGATTTTTGGCTGCTGGACCAGTGTGTCGCGCAAGTCTGTGCTGCCGGTGGTTGAAGAAATGAACGGCCTGCTGTTCTACCCGGTGCAGTACGAAGGCGAAGAGTTGTCCAAGAACGTGTTCTACACCGGTGCCGCACCGAATCAACAAGCGATTCCGGCAGTTGACTATTTGATGAGCAAGGACGGCGGCGCTGCCAAGCGCTGGGTGCTGCTGGGCACCGACTACGTGTACCCGCGCACCACCAACAAGATTTTGCGCGCCTACCTCAAATCCAAGGGCGTGAAAGACACCGACATTGACGAAAAGTACACGCCGTTTGGCCATTCGGACTACCAGACCATTGTGGCTGACATCAAGAAGTTCTCTGCTGGTGGCAAGACCGCCGTGGTGTCCACCATCAACGGTGACTCGAACGTGCCGTTTTACAAGGAACTTGGCAACGCTGGCCTGAAAGCCAAAGACGTGCCGGTGGTGGCATTCAGCGTTGGAGAAGAAGAGTTGCGCGGTGTTGACACCAAACCGCTGGTCGGCCACCTGGCTGCCTGGAACTATTTCCAGTCGATCAAGAACCCGACCAACGACGAATTCATCAAGAAGTGGACTGCCTACGCCAAAGCCAAGGGCATTGCCGGTCACAAAGACAAGGCATTGACCAACGACCCGATGGAAGCCACCTACATTGGCATCAACATGTGGAAGCAGGCGGTTGAAAAGGCCAAGTCCACCGACGTTGACAAGGTCATCGCCGCCATGGCTGGCCAGACCTTCAAGGCACCGAGCGGCATCGTCAGCAAGATGGACGAGAAAAACCACCACCTGCACAAGTCAGTGTTCATCGGCGAAATCAAGGCAGATGGCCAGTTCAACGTGGTCTGGAAAACCCCCGGCCCGGTCAAAGCCAAGCCATGGTCACCGTACATCGAAGGCAACGACAAGAAGCCTGACGAGCCCGCCAAGAAGTAACACCGACGGCCACCATGGCGCACAGGCTGGCTAACGGTCTGTCGGGTCAATGACTCTTTGCCAACTTGTAACAGCCCGCCCCGTGCGGGCTTTTTGTCGGGTGCCGCGTCCGGGTCAACAGCGGCACGTCGGACTGCATTGATCAGCGGCTGGTAACCGATGGGAAGTCAACAAGCGGGCGAAGTGCCAGCGCTGCGGTAAGACTTTCTGTACCGTCATTTCCAATGTTGTACCGGTGGTGTCTGTCAGGATGCCAAGACTGGTGCTGTCACTCCGCCGCACCACGGGTGGGCTTTGCAGGCAATTTCACTTGGGCGCGGGGCTTGGGTTTGATGCGCTGGGCGGCCACAGTTTGTGGTTCGCCAAGCAAATCTGATGTGGCAGGCACCGTCAGGCAATTGGATTTGCTCACCACCTTATTGCCCGTTTTGGCTTCCAGCGCTTTGCGGGCGTTACCGGCAATGGTGCCGCCCTGTTTGGCAGATTTGCAGTTGTCAACAAAGCCCTGCGCATCGGCGCGGCGGGCAATTTCGGTAGTGCTGGCTTCGCCAAGCATGGTGAAGATCAGCTCCAGATCGGTCATGTGGTCTCGCAGGTTATTGCCGGTTTTGACTTGGTCGAGGCTTTTGAGCTGGCTGTGTTCGCTGGGGGTCACGCCAAAGGTGGCCCGGGCGATCTCGGCGGTCAGGATTGAATACTCTTTACCCTCGGCCACGCCGCGTGCCTTCCACTCATCGGTTAACTCACCGCGCACGCTGATGGAGCGCAGGCGTTTTTCAATCCACGCCTGCGGGTAGCCTTTGGCTTGGTACAACTCACGAGCACGGGCGCTGGCCAGTTCGGGGTTTTCGATTTCTTTTACGCGCTCGTAGCCCACCTGCGCCAACCAGCGCTTGAAGGGTTCGGCTTTGGGCGACGGGATGGACTGGATGATGCGGAACAGGCCTTCGGTGTTGGCGCAGTTGGTTTCGCGCATTTTTCCATCCGGAGCCAGGATCGCAAGGGGGGTACAAGTTGTACCCCAGTTGGCATCGAGCGCCGGGTCACGGCTGCGCATCTTCTTGATGTATTGCTTGGCATCAGCCGAATCGGTCAGTACGATGATGACATCACTCAAGGCAAACCACCACTCCTTGTTGTGCCAGGTACGCCGGATGGTGGTTTCCTGAAAAACGGCGATGTGGTTGGCGGGCTCAGTAGTATTGGGTGGTTTTGTCAAGATAGTCTCCTCATGTTTGGTATAACTTTTGTAGCTTCTTACGCTTATTAAGCGAGCGTTTCAGGCTAATTTGACATGGATACTCAACCCTGCGGCTTTACGAAAGGCACCTCTCCAGCCTTTGGATCAGTTCGAGCGCTTGGCGAACCTCTGAGTCATACAGGGGAGTCTCGCCACCATGTGACCCAGGGTTGAGTACACGCGCGGTGGTTGCAAGTACTTCATCCACAATTTTCGCGTTTTCCATCATTTGCCAGTGCATGTTGGACACGACATCATTCAGCTTCAACCGTAGTCTCACGATTTCTGCTTTTTGCTCAGTCGTGATTCCAGCCACATCCGACAGCCCTACATCTGTTCTGGGCACAAGATGCTGCCTTATAGACTGCGGTAGGTCTTTTAGTACCTGCTCATACAGTTGAAAGGGAATCCGCTCCAGCAGCTTCCTTTTGGCAGAGTTCAGTTGTTTGGTGAGTCCAACAAAATCTTCCGTGGCGACGACGGTACCAGTGCGAAATCGCGCTACCGTGGCTTCAGCAGCTTTCCGAATGTTGATTGCAGCTTCGTCGAGGCTCTGCCCATTCAGATAGTCCTCCGCTTTTTCAATCGCCGACTTATCTTCTTTCAACGTGATTCCGGTTTCAGCGT
>DAOSLL010000434.1:0-4215 GCA_035368905.1 Rhodoferax sp. | reverse complement strand
GTCGGCGGCCAGCGCCTCAGCGCCGGCCTGCCCTGGTGCCGAGGTCCAGCGGGCCAGCCGATGGAGATCGAAAACCAGGCGGTTTGCGATATCGTGGCAGCGGAACTGCTGACACGCGAATTCAGCGTCTCGGTGGATTGCCATTCCGGCTTCGGTGTCAGGGACCGGGTCTGGTTTCCCTTTGCGCACAAACGCGCACCCATCGCCCACCTGGCCGAGATGCAGGCGCTGAAAAGCATTTTTGAGCAGTCCAACAACCATCACCGTTACCTGATCGAGCCGCAGAGCCTGCAATACCTGGCGCACGGCGACCTTTGGGACCATTTGTACCTGCAAGCCTGCGCACAGTCGCAGCGGGTGTTTCTGCCACTCACGCTTGAGATGGGCTCCTGGCTGTGGGTCAAGAAAAACCCGCGTCAGCTCTTTTCACGCCACGGCATGTTCAACCCGTTGATCGAACACCGCCAGCAGCGGGTGCTGCGCCAACACCAGTTGCTGCTGGACTTTTTGTCACGCGCAGCCTGTGGCTACCGGCTTTGGCTGCCAACGCCGCAAAGCCGCGCGCAGCAGCACGCCCAAGCCCTGCAAGACTGGTATTGACTGACCATGACCACCTGGATATTGCTGCGTGGACTGACCCGGGAAAGCCGACATTGGGGGCGCTTTGTCGCTCATTTTCAGCAGGCTTTGCCAAGTCACCGGATCGTCACGCTGGATTTGGCCGGCAATGGTTTGCTCAATCAGCACCGCAGCCCGATTCGGGTGCAGGACATGGTGGCGCAGTGCCGCAGCCAGCTCAGCCAACGCAACATTGCGCCGCCCTACCATCTGTTGGCCATGTCACTTGGCGCCATGGTGGCCGCCGCCTGGGCACTTGCGCATCCACAAGACGTTTCCGCCATGGTGCTGGTCAATACCAGCATGCGCCCCTTGAACCCGTTTTACCAGCGCCTGCTACCGGCCAACTATGGCACGCTGTTGCGCTTGATACTGTCGGGCGCAGCGGCGCACCAGTGGGAGCGCGCCATCCTGCGCATGACCAGCAACCAGTCTGATGAATCGGTGTTGCCGCACTGGCTGGAACTGCGGCGCACCAACCCCGTGTCAAGCCTGAATGCGCTGCGCCAACTGGTGGCGGCGGCACGCTTTGAGCTACCGCCTGACCCACCCGCCACCCCCACCCTGCTGCTGGCCAGTGAACACGATCATTTGGTCTCGATGCAATGCAGCAAGTCACTGGCCAGAAGCTGGCAATGCGATTTGTGCATTCACCCCAGCGCCGGTCATGACATTCCCCTCGATGATGGCCCCTGGGTCGCAGCGCGGGTGTGCCAATGGTTGCTGGCACAACGATAAAGGTCAAAACACCCATGAACCCAACACCCCGCACCAACGAGCCTCAAGAGATTGAGCTCAAGCTGAGCCTGCCAGGTGCAGCATCGGCCGGTTTGGCCAGATGCCTGGCCCGCCTGCCAGTGCTTGCCCGGCACAAGGCAACGCGAGAGTCGCTCTACAACATCTATTTCGACACGCCAGAACAGACGCTGCAGCAGCAACGCATTGCCTTGCGTCTGCGCTGCATCGGCAGTGCCGCGAGTCCGCAGTGGCGGCAAACCCTGAAGACCGGCATGAGTGACGAAGCTGCCCTGAGTCGCCGCGGCGAATGGGAGACAGCCGTTGGCAGTGCTGCGCTGGATCAGGATGCGCTCAAGCTCACGCCGTGGGTCGACATCGACCCGGATGGCAAGCTGTTTGAAGGTTTGTTGCCATGCTTTGTAACTGCCTTTGACCGGACCATTTGGCGCTTGCGCAGGCCAGACGGCAGCGTGGTCGAAGTTGCGCTGGACATCGGTCAATTGGAAGCCAATGGCCGGCAGGCACCCATTTGCGAACTTGAGCTTGAACTGAAAGCGGGCTCATCTGCTGCGCTGTTTGAGCTGGCCCGGGAGATCGCTGGCAGCCTGGCGGTGTTGCCAGCCAACCAGAGCAAGGCGCAGCGCGGCTTTTTGCTGGTGCAGGACGGCCTCAACCGGCCGCAACGTGCCCAATCCCCCAGGCTGAGCCCAAACCTGTCCGGACCGGAACTGGCCCAGCGTGTGCTGCGCGAAATGTTCGCCCAATTCACCTCCAACCTCAACGCACTTGCCCTGTCAGATGACCCCGAGATCGTTCACCAGGCGCGCGTTGGCTGGCGGCGCTTCAAGTCGGCCTTGCGCCTGCTCAGGAAGATCGCGGAAGTGGCAGCACCACCGGACAGGCTTGATTTGCAACCGCTGCTGGCTTTTCTGAGCGAACTGCGCAACCTTGATGTGGCCCTGACCGAAACCTTGCCACCTTTGGCCAGCGGCTATTGCCGGGGGGATGAACAGCGGCTTGAGATCTGGCAGGCCATGCTGACGGCGTTGACCCAGGCTGCCGCACTGCAACGCAAGGCGGTGCGCTATGCGCTGCGAGAACCAGGTGTTGGCTTGAATTTGCTGTTGATCACAGAGTGGCTGGACGCGCTACCCGGCTCAAACGGTACTGTGACGGAGAAAAAAGTCATGCTGCGTCATTGGGCCAAGCGCCGGATTCTGCGTTTGCATGATCGCCTGCAAACGGCACAGAAAGATGCCACGACTCAGGCCCAGCAGCATCAGGTGCGCATCCTTGCCAAGCGTTTGCGCTATGGGGTTGAGGCGCTGCGTGACCTCTTGCCCAAACGACTGGCTGATTTTTGCTATGAGCATGCAGCGGGAATTCAATCGGCCATCGGAGCCACCAGGGACCTCTCTCAAGTCAGTTCACTGGTCGCATCACTCGAATTGAATCCCGGCATTGTCGAGTTTTTGCATGGTGTGGCAGTTGGCTCAAAAAGGGCCAGCACCATTGCGCAAGCGGCCAACAGCTTGTCATCAAGTTGACGCACGCCAGACTCAAGATTGATGGCGCTTTCCCTTGTGTCTTCGATGCCCTGCGGCGCAAGGCGTTGTCGAATTCGGCTGCAGGTTCATCGGTTTGACCGAAACCGGCAGCATCCTCTTTTTTGAAGTCATTCGCGGTCGCCATGCTGCTGGTTGTGGCGCTGGACTTGACCGCACCTGTCGTCCCGTCTTTTTTTGGAAAACCATGCATCGCCCTGCTCTTTTGATGATCCTGATCAGCGTTCGGCTGACCCGCATGACCATTCACATTCTTGGCGCATTTGCGCTCGCCCCGGTTTACCCGATGCTGAGTCGGTCCGCTCAGCGGCACATCATGCAATGGTGGTCTGCCGGCTTGTTGCAGGTCTTGAATGTGCGCCACAACGCCAGCGGCCAACCGCCACAAAATGCTTCTCCGGCTTGCTTGCTGGTGGCCAACCACATATCGTGGCTGGACATTTTTGCCGTCAATGTGCTCACCCCGGCTTTCTTCGTTGCCAAAGCCGAAGTCAAGGAATGGGCCGTGCTGGGCTGGCTGGTAAAGCGCTCAGGCACCTTGTTTATCCGGCGCAACCACAGAAGCGATGTGGTCCGCATCAATCAGCACATGGCTGATCTGCTGCATCAGGGCAGTCCGGTTGCGCTGTTTCCGCAAGGAACCTCGGCATTGCCAGAGCAGCCACTGCACTTTCACGCGCCGCTGCTGCAAAGCGCCGTTGCTGCGCAAGCACCGGTTCAACCCATCTGCATTTTTTACCATGACCGGCAGGGCAATCCACATCCGGCACCAGCATTCATTGGTGACACCAGCTTCATCAGGTCGGTCTGGCGAATTGTCGGCAGCGCCGGTATCCAGGTCACCGTGGGTTATCTCCCGCCGCTGGCGGCATCTGGACAAGACCGCCGTGCGCTGGCTCTCATGGCGCAACAGGCAGTGACGGCAGCGCTGGCCGAACGGATGCCTGCGCGCCAGTTTCAGCGTCATCAAAGCGCCACAAAACTGCCGCAAACACGTCATCAAGCGCTGCCAACATAGAGCGGCACTTAATCCAAGGAGAGAGAAATGAGAGAGTTACCCAATCCCACGTTTGCGCTGTCGCCCTTGTCATTGCCCAGGGGGTTACTTCACCGACCGGCTGAATCTGTTCAGAACATCAATCAAGGCAAATTGCTCCCGGCTGAACGTGGCACGCTGGTTGTTTCGTGGGCCAGACACCAGGACGAAGTCCGTGCGGTGCAACGTCTGAGGTACCGGGTTTTTTCTGACGAAATGGGCGCCCGGCTCAGCAGCAACCTGCCCGGCCACGATATT
>DAOSLL010000433.1:0-4220 GCA_035368905.1 Rhodoferax sp. | reverse complement strand
TGCCGCTGTATGTGCTGCTGCCCAATTACTACGCCCGCAATTTTGCTGTGCCACTGGCCAGCCTAGGCGCGGCGCTGCTGGCAGTCAGGCTGTTCGACACGCTGATTGATCCGCTGCTGGGCCGCTGGGCCGATCGCCTGCACGGCCATGGGCAAACCGGTGCAGCAGCCAGTCACGGCACTGCCCTGGCCGGCCGACACGCCCTGGTATTGCGATGGGCTGGTCTGGCAGCCGTGGCGCTGTGCGTGGGCTTTGCCTTGCTCTTTTTGCCGCCAGTGGCGGTAGCGGGCGAACCGATACGCCTGATGATGTGGCTGTGTGCAAGCCTGCTGCTGACGACCATTGCGTTCAGCGCCCTGAGCATCTTGCACCAGGCCTGGGGCGCGCGGCTCGGGGGCGATGCGGTCTACCGCAGCCGGGTCGTGGCCTGGCGTGAAGGGTTTGGTCTGGCCGGTGTGGTTGTTGCATCAATTTCGCCTGTAGCCCTTGGTATACAAGCGACCATAGCTCTACTATTTGTAGCATCATGGATCGGCTGGCAGGCCTGGCGCAGTGGCCCGATGCCGCAAGCCGGGAGCGATCTGCCAATGCCGGCGACCGCCCTGTCCAGCGCAACCGCACAGCAGCCTGGTGCCGCGCCAGCCGACCGCGCAGCCACCAGCACGCAGGCGGTGTCCGGCGCGCTTTGGCTGCCCTGGCAGCGGGCCGACTTTCGCCGGTTGATGGCGGTTTTCATGCTCAACGGCATTGCCAGCGCGGTGCCGGCCACGCTGATGCTGTTTTTTGTGCAAGACCGCCTGCGCGCACCGGCCAGCACCGAGCCGCTGTTTTTGGGCAGCTACTTTCTCTGCGCCGCCTTGAGCCTGGCGGTTTGGCTCAAGCTGGTGGCGCGCATCGGGCTGGCGCGCACCTGGCTTGCTGGCATGCTGCTGTCGGTGGCGGTTTTTGCCTTTGCCACCGGCCTGGGCGCGGGCGATGTGGCGGGCTTTGTGGTGGTGTGTGCGCTGTCGGGCCTGGCGCTTGGCACCGATCTGGCGCTACCGGCCGCGCTGCTGACCGGTGTGATTCAAACCCATGGCGACCAGCAGCGCTCTGAAGGCGCTTACTTTGGCTGGTGGGCCTTTGCCAGCAAACTCAACCTGGCGCTGGCCGCTGGCCTGGCGCTGCCGCTGTTGGGTTTGCTGGGTTACGCACCCGGCAGCACCGATGCCGCTGCCCTGAACACCCTGACGCTGGCCTATTGCGTGCTGCCCTGTGTGCTCAAAAGCGCTGCTGCGCTGCTGCTGTATTTCCTCATCATCCGAAAGACCCCATGAAAAGACGCCTGCTTTTATCTGCCGCCGCCAGTGCCGCCGTGCTGGGTGGCTGCGCCAGCCAAAACATCGACAGCTACGCCAATGAAAAACCACTGCTGGACTTGCGCCAGTATTTCAATGGCCGGCTCGATGCCTATGGTGTCTTCACCGACCGCTCTGGTGCCGTGGTGAAACGCTTTGACGTGGTGATGCAATGCGCCTGGAGCGGTGATGAAGGGGTGCTTGATGAGACCTTTTCTTACTCGGACGGCAGCACGCAAAAGCGCATCTGGCACCTGACCGCCCTGCCCGGTGGCCGATTCACTGGTCGAGCCGACGACGTGGTGGGCGTGGCGCAGGGTCAGGCCAGGGGCAATGCCTTTCACTGGACCTACACGCTGGCGCTGCCGGTGGACGGCCGGGTTTATGAGGTGCAGTTTGACGACTGGATGTACCTGATGGGTGATGGCGTGATGCTCAACAAGGCGACGATGCGCAAGTTTGGCATCTACCTGGGCGAAGTGACACTGGCCTTTACCAAGAAGATATAAGCCAAATTGGCCTCCAGCCCTTATCCATCATGCGCTACCAGCTATTTAAACAGTAGTAATCCAATGCCTTTCCTGAACCCGTTGAACCCGCCCATGCAGCAGTGGCATGGCAAAACCGTCTGGATTGTCGGGGCCTCCAGCGGCATCGGCTTGGCCACCGCTCAGGCCATGTTGGCTGCAGGCGCCCGGGTCGTGGTGTCGGCCCGTAATGCCGCAGCGCTGCAGGCTTTGGCGCAAACCCATGCCAATTGCCAGGCGCTGGCGCTTGATGCAACCGATGCGCAAGCGGTCAGGCAAGCCGCAAACGCCTTGCTGGCGCAAGGCCCGCTGGACTGCGTGGTGTACTGCGCCGGTCATTACCAGCCGATGCGCGCTGCGGCACTCGATTTGCCCGACATGCTGCGCCATTGCGAGGTCAATTACCTGGGTGCCTGCTATTTGCTCGATGCCGTGTTGCCAGCCTTGCGCGAGCGTGGCCAGGGGCACTTCAGCCTGGTGGGCAGCGTCGCCGGTTACCGTGGCCTGCCCAACAGTCTGGCTTACGGCCCAACCAAGGCCGCGCTGATCAATCTGGCCGAGGCGCTGTACCTCGACTTGCATCCGCACGGGCTGGGCGTGTCCATCATCAACCCCGGCTTTGTCGAGACACCGCTGACCGCTGGCAACCTGTTCAAGATGCCGGCCTTGCTGACCCCGGCGCAGGCGGCGAGCGCAATTTTGCAGGGCTGGCAGCAGGGCGCGTTTGACATTCACTTTCCAAAACGCTTCACCCTTTGGCTCAAGCTGCTGCGCCTGTTACCCTACCGGGCCTATTTCAGCCTGGTGAAACAGGTCAGCCAATGAATACCCCAACAGCCCTGCATAGCGAGCCCCCTGACGCAGCCGCACCGCTTGCCACCCGCAGCGCCGCTGCACCGGCCAGCACCGGCAGCGCGGGCGATGGCACCGAGCCGATTGAGCGCATCGTCCATTTTTTTGAAACCCTGACAACGCAGAGCCTTGCCGCCCTGGGCGAGGTTTATGACGCTCAGGCAAGCTTCAAGGACCCGTTCAACGATGTCACCGGCCTGGCCGCCATCACAGGCATTTTTGAACACATGTTTGTCACCCTGCACCAGCCGCACTTTGTCGTGACCGGCCAGGTGGTGCAAGGCAGGCAGTGTTTTCTGACCTGGGAGTTTCACTTTGGCTTCAGGCGTTTCCAGCAAGGCCAAGCACAAGTCATTGTCGGGGCCAGTCATCTGGAGTTGTCAGATGTCGGCCTGATCACCCGGCACCGGGACTACTGGGATGCGGCCGAAGAGCTGTATGAAAAGCTGCCGCTGGTCGGCGGCCTGATGCGCTGGCTCAAAGGCCGAGCCAGGCAGTAGACGCGCCTAGCGTCAAAACGGCCTGGTGTCGGCAAAGCTGGCGCGCTGCATCAGCTTGTCCTGCAATTTCAGCAAATTGGGGTACTGCTCACGCCAGTTGATCTGCGGAAAGCGGAAGTCCAGGTAGCCCAGCGCCACGCCGACCGAAATATCTGCCAGGCTGAGGTGAATGCCGAAACAAAACGGCTTGTCAGCCAAACCCTTGCTCATGGCTTTCAAGGCAGCATCCACCTTGCCCAACTGCCGCTCAATCCAGTCGGTGCTGCGCTGGGCCTCGGTGCGCTTGCCCCAGGTTGCTTCAAGCCGGGCCAGGATGGCGGCATCAAGCACGCCATCGGCCAGGGCCTCCCAGGTCTTGACCTCGGCGCGCTCGCGACCCACGGTGGGTATCAGGCGGCCAACCGGCGAGAGCGTGTCAAAGTACTCGACGATCACCCGCGAATCAAAAATTGCCTCGCCCCCTTCCATGATCAGGCACGGCACCTTGCCCAGCGGGTTGCTCAGTCCGATCTGGGTGTCAGCAGACCAAACATCTTCCAGAACGTAGTCGTAATCAAGCTTCTTTTCTGCCATGACAACACGCACTTTGCGCACGTAAGGGCTGGTGTTCGATCCGATGAGTTTGATGGGCATTTGACAGTCTGCTGGGTTGATTGTTGGCGTGATTCTATACACCGCACCCTACAATCTGCTGATGACCACTTCTGCCATTTCTGCCCTTTCGCCGCTGGACGGCCGCTACGCCGCCAAACTTGCCAAACTGCGCCCCGCTATGAGCGAGCAGGGCTACATGCACCGTCGCGTGCAGGTCGAGGTGGCCTGGTTGATTGCCCTGAGCGACTGTGGCTTCGCCGAGTTCAAGCCGTTATCGCCCGGTGCCCGCACGTATTTGCTCAGTCTGGTCAAGAACTTCACTGAAGCCGACGCTCATGCCATCAAGGAGATCGAGAAAACCACCAACCACGACGTGAAAGCGGTTGAGTACTGGCTCAAAGGCAAGTTCA
>DAOSLL010000432.1:0-4224 GCA_035368905.1 Rhodoferax sp. | reverse complement strand
TTGCGCGTCTTCGTCAAAACCATAACTTGTGACGCGGCAGGTGACCTGCTGCTCAATCGCGCGTACGCCGGCATCATCGGTGCATAGGATGGCCGTTCCATAAAACGGCATGCGATGCAAAAAGTCGACAAACGCCTGTTTCAGACGGCCGAAGTCATGGCCATAGGTTTCCATGTGGTCGGCGTCGATGTTGGTCACCACCGCCATCACCGGCAACAAGTTCAGGAACGAAGCATCCGACTCGTCCGCCTCCACCACGATGTAGTCGCCCTTGCCCAGTCGGGCGTTGGCGCCCGCACTGTTGAGACGTCCGCCAATCACAAAAGTAGGGTCGAGCTGCCCTTCAGCCAGCACACTTGCCACCAGACTGGTGGTGGTGGTCTTGCCATGGGTGCCGGCAATGGCGATACCGGTTTTCAGGCGCATCAGCTCGGCCAGCATCAGTGCGCGCGGCACGACCGGAATGTGTTTCTGGCGCGCAGCAAGCACTTCGGGGTTGTCAGCCTGCACGGCGGTTGACGTCACCACGGCGTCGGCACCCACCACATGGCCCGCTGCATGACCTACAAAGGTTTGAACCCCCATGGCCGCCAGGCGCTGCAATGTGGCGCTGTCCGCCTGGTCAGAGCCCGATACGACGTAGCCCAGGTTGAAAAGCACCTCTGCAATGCCTGACATGCCAACACCGCCAATGCCGACAAAATGTATGTGTTTGATGGCGTGTTTCATCGGGCCAACTCCTCACAGGCCAGAACCACCTGCTCCGTGGCGTCAAGTTTTTGCATCTTTTTGGCCTCCAGACCTTTGCTCATAAGCACATGACGATCCGTTCTTGATAGCATTTCGGCCAGGTACTGCGGGCTTAACTGCGCTTGCGGCACCAACCAGGCGGCTTGCCCGTCCACCAGGAACCGCGCGTTGGAGGTCTGGTGGTCATCCACGGCAAATGGGAACGGCACAAACAAGGCCGCAGCACCAACGGCCGCAATCTCGGTCACGGTGCTGGCACCGGAACGGCATATCACCAGGTCAGCATCGGCAAAGGCTTGCGCCGTGTCGTCGATGAACGGGGTCAGTTGTGCAGATACACCCGCGGCCTGGTAATTGGCGCGCAGGGCCTCGATCTGCTTGGCACCGCTCTGATGCAACACCTGCGGTCGCTGCGCTGGCGGCATCAGGGCCAACGCCTGCGGCACGATCTCATTGAGCGCTTTGGCGCCCAGGCTGCCCCCCACCACCAGCACCTGCAACGGGCCGTTGCGGCCGGCAAATCGCTGATCAGGCGGGGGCACGTTCAGAAACTCCGATCGCAGCGGGTTGCCCACCCAGCGGGCAGTCTTGAACACGTTCGGAAACGCGGTAAACACCCGGTCAGCGACCCCGGCCAGAACCTTGTTGGCCAGACCTGCCACCGAGTTCTGCTCGTGCAATACCAATGGCTTGCCCAGCAACACGGCCATCATGCCAGCTGGAAAGGTGATGTAGCCGCCCAACCCCACAACGACGTCGGGATTGACGCGGCGCAACACCCGAATACTTTGCCAGAAAGCCTTGAGCAAACGCAAAGGCAGCAAGGCCAGAGTGCTCAACCCCTTGCCACGCAGGCCACCAAAGTCGATGGTCTCAAAGACAAAGCCTTGCGCTGGCACCAGTTGGCTTTCCATGCTGGGAGACGATGCACTGCCCCGCCCACCAAGCCAATGCACCCGCCAGCCCTGTTCGCGCAGCGCCTGGGCCACCGCCAGACCCGGAAAAATGTGGCCACCGGTGCCACCGGCCATCACCAGCACGCATTTGACAGCCTGGCTCATACCCGGCCTCCGTGCATGAGGGTTCTGGTTTCCTGGTCAATCTTCAGCACCACAGCAATGGCCACCAGATTGATCAAAATAGCGGACCCACCGTAACTCATCAAAGGCAGTGTGAGGCCCTTGGTGGGCAGGGCACCCAGATTCACGCCCATGTTGATGAAGGCCTGAAAACCCATCCACACCGCCACGCCCTGCGCCACCAGTCCGGCAAACACACGCTCCATCGCGATCGCCTGGCGACCGATGTGCATCATGCGGCGCACCATCCACAGGAACAGGCCAATCACCAGCACCAGACCGAGCAAGCCAAATTCTTCGCCAATCACCGCCAGCAAAAAGTCGGTATGCGCTTCAGGCAGCCAGTTGAGCTTTTCAACACTGCCACCCAGGCCGACGCCAAAAACTTCGCCGCGCCCGACCGCGATCAGCGCATGCGTCAACTGGTAGCCCTTGGCCAGCGCATTCTTTTCGCTCCAGGGGTCAAGGTAGGCAAAAATGCGCTCCCGTCGCCATTCACTCGACGCGATGATGGCCGCAAAGGCCACCAGCAGCACCGCCGCAATCAGGAAGAACATGCGGGCGTTGACACCGCCCAAAAACAAGATGCCCATGGCGATCACCGCAATCACCATGAAGGCACCCATGTCGGGCTCAGCCAGCAGCAGCACGCCCACGACCCCGACGGCCGCACCCATCGGCCAGACGGCATGAAAAAACCGTTCTTTGACGTCCATTTTGCGCACCATGTAATCAGCCGCGTACAGCAGCACGGTGAACTTGGCCAGTTCGGACGGCTGAAAGCTCAAAGGCCCCAGGCTGATCCAGCGGCGTGCGCCATAAACCACCTTGCCGACATGGGGAATCAACACCAAAGCCAGCAGAAAGAGCGACAACAAAAACAACGGCCGCGCCGACTTTTCCCAGGTTGACAAGGGCACCTGGTAAGCCAGCAGGGCAGCCACAAACGCCAGCAGCAGCCACATCGCATGGCGCAGCAAAAAATAGCTGTGGGTGTATTTGGCAAAACGCGGGTTCTCCGGCATGGCAATCGAGGCCGAGTACACCATCACCAGGCCCCACAACAACAGCAGCACCGTGACCCAGACCAGCGGCTGATCAAAACCCTGGGCGCGGCTGGGCGCGACCCCGGTAGCGGCCAACCGGGTGCCGCCCAGCCGCACCGGCAACACCTCGTCAGCCGGGGCGGCAAAGCGGCCAAACCATTGGTTCAGACGTTGCCACAGGCCGGCTGCAAGCGCGCTCACGTCGTCACCTCCAGCATCACACCGGCCTGTTCGGCCAGCGCCGCCACTGCCTGCACAAACACCCGGGCGCGGTGTTCGTAGTTGTCAAACATGTCAAAACTGGCACAGGCCGGCGACATCAGCACCGCATCACCGGCGTGCGCCAGCGCGGTTGCCACCTGCACCGCCTCGCCCATGCTGGTGGCATCGTGCAAGGCCACCCCGGTGCCCGCCAACGCTGCCTGCAGCAGCGGTGCATCACGGCCAATCAGCACCACCGCGCGCGCATGGCGGCGCACCGGGTCGGCCAGCGGGCTGAAGTCTTGCCCCTTGCCCTCACCGCCCAGAATCAGCACCACCTGCCGCTCGGCACCGAGGCCATTCAGGGCGGCTACCGTGGCACCGACGTTGGTGCCTTTGCTGTCATCAAAATACTCAATGCCATCAACCAGGCCAATGGGCTGCACCCGGTGCGGCTCGCCGCTGTATTCGCGCAAGCCATACAGCATCGGTGCCAGCGCGCAACCCGCAGCACTGGCCAGCGCCAGACTGGCCAGCGCATTGATGGCGTTGTGCCGACCCCGAATGCGCAGCGCATCGGCTGGCATCAGGCGCACAACGTGCAACTCCTCGGCCTCTTCGTGGCGTTTGCGCCGGGTCTCGTCAGCATCCATGGCGCGCACCAGCCAGGTTATGCCGTTGACAGTTTCCAGACCAAAGTCACCTGGGCGTTGTGGCATGTCACCGCCAAACGTGACGAAGGGGCGCTGCTGGGGCCGCTGCAATTTGACTTTGACCGGCGCTGGCAGCATCGCCATCACCTGTGGGTCTTCGCGGTTGAGCAGCATCAGGCCCTGGCTGCCAAAAACGGCAGTTTTCGCCTGGACATAGGCGGCCATGGAACCATGCCAGTCAAGGTGATCTTGCGTGATATTGAGCACGGTCGCAGCAGTTGGCGCAAAGTCCTTCTCGCCGTCAAGCTGAAAACTCGACAGTTCCAGCACCCAGACTTGGGGCAAAGTGTCGGTGTCGAGGCGCTGCGACAAGGTGTCAAGCAGGGTCGGGCCGATATTGCCCGCTACCGCGACGGTTTTGCCAGCCCGCTCCACCAGTTGCCCGGTCAGCGCGGTCACGGTGGTTTTGCCATTGGTGCCGGTAATGGCCAGCAC
>DAOSLL010000431.1:0-4225 GCA_035368905.1 Rhodoferax sp. | reverse complement strand
TCGGGCAGTGTGTTCTTCACGATGATGGCGACACCGTTGTAGGTCTTTTGCCCGAACCACGCGGCCTGGTAACCCGCTTCGCGCAAGGCTGGTGCCGGAAATTTGTCATCGGTCAGCTTGAGTTCCTGCAGCGCCAGCACGTCAACCGGATTGGCCTGCAACCAGTCCAGCACCTGTGGCAGGCGCACCGTCAGCGAGTTGACATTCCAGGTTGCCAGTTTAATGGTCATTTAGCCCTCCAGCCCTTTGTTTGATTGCGCTACAAGCTATCAAATATGAAGCGCTGCGAGGACCCCAACAGTCAGCCCGACACCGCCTGCGACAAACATGGCGTATTCCAGCCACTTCTTTTTGGTCAGCAGTGCAATCGCTGCCATGGCAATCGACACCTGCAGCACCGTGGTGGACTGGGCCCAGCGGTGGTGCTGGTGCATTTGCTCGTCACTCTGGCGGTCCCAGGCGGTGGCATCAAGCTCAAGCTTGTCGGCCACTGCCTTGATCTCGGTTTTCTCTTTTTCGTAACGCTCCACCTTGGCCTGGTAGCTGGCTTTTTTCTCCTCAGGGGCCAGGTCGCGGGCCAGTTCGGCAAGCGACTGTTTGGTGCTTTTGGACTGAAAATAATTCCATTGGTTGGAGGCTTCGGTTTTCTTGATGGCGGCATTGTTCTTGAACAGGCCGGCGTTGGCCTGCGTGGCACCGCCCATGTAGCCAAACAACGCGCCGATAGTGGCGATGATGGCGGTAAACAGCGCAATCTGGTTGGTCATGCTGCCTTGCCCGCCGTGGCCGCCACCATGCCCGCCTTGCTGGGCGTGTTCAATCTCGTGGTCGTGCGGGCCGTGTACGTGAAATCCATGTCCTGACATATCAAACTCCTGGTATCTTCTGAAAAACAACAAAACTGTAAGCCAGGCCGGTGCCAGAGCGATGCGCTTGGCGGCTGACTTCAAGCCACTCAGGCCCGAATTGTGGCGCATAAGCATCGCCTTCAAAGGCTGCGTCAATCTCGGTCACCACCGCTTCACAGGCCAGCGGCAGGGCTTGCGCGTAGATGTCGGCCCCGCCAATCACCCAGGCAGTGCTGTCGGCGGGGCACAACTCGCAAGCCTGGGCCAGCGAATGGGCGACCAGGGCACCTTCAGCGTGCCAGTTAGTCTGGCGCGTCAACACCAAGTTGAGGCGACCGGGCAGTGGCCGAAATCTGGGCGGCAGCGAATCCCAGGTGTTGCGTCCCATGATGACCGGGCAGCCCAGCGTGCAGCGCTTGAAGTGCGCCATATCTTCCGGCAGGTGCCAGGGCAGGGCGTTGTTCTGGCCAATGATGCCATTGCTGGCGCGGGCAAAAATCAGTTTGAGTTGCATGAATAGTGGTTGGATGGGTGGTGTCAGTCGGGGTTGAATTGGCATCAGGCCTTGCGCACAGGCAGCAGCACGCTGGCAATAGTCAGCATGACGAACAGCATCGCCAGCCAGTCTTGCCAGTGCGGGTTTTCACCGACGATGAAGGTGGCGCTGAGGGTGCCTACCAGCGGCACCGCCATCAGGCTCATGGCGCTGGTGGCCGGGGGCAGATTGCGTGCCAAGCCAAACCAGATCAACTGCGACACCCCGTAATTGATCAGCGCGGCATAAGCCAGAGCCAGCCAGAGTTGGGCCGAAAACCCGGCTGGCTGTGGCAGTGGCTCAAGCGACAGCGCCAGCACCCACAGCACCGGGCAGCTCAGCAGCAGCATCCAGACGGTGATCGTCATCGGAGAGAGCGTCATGTGCAATCTGCGAAACAGCACAATGCCCAGTGCCCAGCAGAGTGCCGCACCCAGCATCCAGGCGACTCCTGTGGGCCGACCGCTCAGGCGCTGCAGTTCGTGCCACAACAGCAGGCCAATGGCCAGCGCCGCACACAGCATGGCCAGTCGCACGCGGGGGGTGATGCGCTCGGCAAAAAAAAGCCACCCGATCAGCACGGTAAAAATTGGCATGGTGAAACCCAGAATGGCGGCGCGCCCGGATGCCAGCGCCTGCACGCCAAAGATTGACAAGCTGTGCCAGCCCAGCACATTGGGCAGGCCCAGCGCCACGATGGTGAGCCATTCGCGGTCGCGCGGCCACATGCGTTCACCGCGCCGGGCGACATAGACAAACAGCCAGAACGCCCCAAAGCTCATGGTGCTGGCACGGAAGAACAACGGTGTCATGCCCTGCAGCGCCAGTTTCATCATCGGCCAGTTCATGCCCCACATGATGGTCAGTGCCAGCATGCCCCAAAGCTGGCGGCGGGTGATGTGGCTGTGCATGGTTGCCGTGGTGTTCAGTCGCTGGCAGCAGCCGCGCCAGAAACGGCGGCGCTGATCACCGCAGTCGCGCTGCGCGATGGCAGCTTGTTGACTGGTCGCACAGCGCCTAGACTGCCACCGGTGCCTTGATGGCCGGGTGGCATTGGTACCCTAGTACCTCGAAATCTTCAAACTGGTAATCAAAGATCGAATCAGGTCGGCGTTTGAGGTGCAGCGTCGGGTAGGCGAAGGGGGTACGGCCAAGTTGCTGCGCCACCTGCGCCGCATGATTGCTGTAGATGTGGCAATCGCCGCCGGTCCAGATAAAGTCGCCCACCGTCAGATCACACTGCTGCGCCACCATGTGGGTCAGCAGTGCGTAGCTGGCGATGTTGAAGGGCACACCCAGAAAAATGTCGGCGCTGCGCTGGTAAAGCTGGCAGCTTAAGCGGCCTTTTGCACCGGGGGTGGTTGGCGGGGCCACATAAAACTGGAAAAACGCATGGCATGGCATCAGCGCCATTTTGTCGAGGTCGGCCACGTTCCAGGCGCTGACCATGATGCGGCGGGAATCGGGGTTGGTTTTCAGGGTCTGGATCACTTCGGCGATCTGGTCAATGTGCCCGCCGTCGGGTTTGGGCCAACTGCGCCACTGCACGCCATAGACCGGGCCGAGTTCGCCGTCTTCGCGAGCCCATTCGTCCCAGATGCTACAGCCGCGCTCCTGCAGCCATTTGACGTTGGAGTCGCCGCGCAAGAACCACAGCAACTCAACAATGATGGCGCGCAGAAACACCTTTTTGGTGGTGACCAGAGGAAAACCTTTGGTCAGATCAAACCGCATCTGGTAGCCAAACACACTGGTGGTGCCGGTGCCAGTGCGGTCAGGCTTGAACACGCCGGTGTTGTTGACATGGCGCAGAAAGTCCTCGTACTGGCAGCTTAAGGACAGGTCGGGAACACTCATGCAGGAAACCTCAAACAAACAGATACCCGGGCGAAGTTCGGGCTGCCAGCAACCTGGCGACTCACTTGTTCTTCTTCATGGATTCTTCCATCGCCTTCATCGGGTCGTCAGCCGCCGCTGCACCAGGCGTTGGCGCCTTGGGCTCGCCTGCTGGTGCCGAAGCGTCAGGCCCCGGCACCAGCAAGGGCGCGGACGCGGCTGGTTCGGCACCGGGCATGTTGGCCATCATTTCGGTTCCCACCTTGTCAAGATCAACCGCTTCGGCCTTGTCCAGGCCGCTTGAGACAATGCCGGGGAATGCGATGATCAAGCCGACCATGACAATCTGGATGATGACAAATGGAATCGCACCCCAGTAAATCTGCATGGTGGTGACTGGCTCGATCAGCTTTTTGGTGAGCTTGTCGGTATATGCCCGCGCCGGTGCCACACTGCGCAGGTAAAACAGCGCAAAACCAAACGGCGGGTGCATGAACGAGGTTTGCATGTTCACGCCCAGCAGCACACCAAACCAGATCAGGTCAATGCCCATTTTTTCGGCCACTGGTGCCAGCAGCGGCACCACGATGAACGACAACTCGAAGAAGTCCAGAAAAAACGCCAAAAAGAAAATCAGGATGTTGACGACGATCAGAAAGCCCATCTGGCCGCCAGGCACCGAGGTCAGCAGATGCTCGACCCAGCGCGAACCATCGACACCCTGAAACACCAGACTGAAGACGGTCGAGCCAACCAGAATAAACACCACAAAACTCGACAGCTTGGCGGTGGTGGTCAGCGCCTGTTTCATCAGCGACATGCTCAGACGCCTTCGCGCCAGTGCCATCAACAGGGCACCCATGGCACCCATGGCACCGCCCTCGGTTGGCGTGGCAACCCCCAGAAAAATCGTGCCAAGCACCAGAAAGATCAGCAGCAGCGGTGGAATCAGCACAAAAGTCACCCGCTCGGCCATGCGCGACAGCAGCCCGGCGTGGGTTGCCTT
>DAOSLL010000430.1:0-4226 GCA_035368905.1 Rhodoferax sp. | reverse complement strand
CCGGCATACGAAGCCATTGGTGTGCAGGGCACGGATGGCGAGTACCGGCAGTTGGCGACGTCCCTGCTGCAAATTGAGAATGAGTTTTACGGCACGATACGCCCCAAGCGGGTTATTCACGCCGGTGAGCGCCCCTTGCATGCGCTGCGCGAGCGCGGCGTTGAATACGTCGAAGTCCGTCTGATGGATCTCAATCCTTTTGAACCGCTGGGCATCAGTGCCCAGACCATGCGGTTCCTGGATGTCTTCCTCGTGTATTGCCTGTTGTCGGACAGTCCACCCGATACGCCCGCTGAAATTGCAGCTATTGCCGCCAATCAGCAGCGTGTGGCAGAGCGGGGACGTGAGCCCGGTTTGCAGTTGCAGCGGGGTGGATCGGAAATTTCGCTGGCAGCCTGGGGTAACGATCTGGTTCAGGCGATGGAGCCGATTGCTTTGCAGTTTGATACAGCACATGGAGCCACCGACTACATGGTGGCTCTGCAGGCTGCAAAGCTTGGCCTGGCGCAGCCTGAAACACTGCCTTCTGCCCGTGTGGTGCAGACGATTGAAAGCGAGTACGGAGGTTCTTTCGTCGCCTTTGCCCGCGCCCAGTCTGAGGGCACAAAGAATGCCATGCTCGAAGTCCCTTTGCCGGACAGCGTACGTACCCGGCTGGAGGCGCAGTCCGCTACTTCCATCCAGGAACAACAGGACATAGCGGCAGCCGACAGCATGCCGTTTGACGTGTACCTGCGGGAATACCTGTCTCCTGCGCGCCTGGGCGTATAGCGCGGCAGGTATACCCGCCGGAATTTGTCGGGTTGATGAATGTCAAAGCCGGTGCAATTTGCACTTGAACTTGTCAAGTGCGTCCTCAATATGGTGTCATGGCGGCGCCGTGGTGGTGGTGCCTAAATCAAGTCCAGAAGGAGTGCAAAAATGAGTTCATTGATCAGCCGTGGCAGCCTGTTTGACGATTTTTTTCGCGACGTGGCACCTGGTTTTTATGTCAAATCCTTGCATGGCGATGCCCTGCCGACGGCCGCAAGCATCAAGGTGGATGTCAAGGAAACTGACAAGGGCTATACCGTGCATGCAGAGGTGCCGGGGGTCAACAAGGAGGACATCCATGTCTCCCTTGAGGGTAATGTTGTGACGGTTCGCGCCGAAGTCAAACAACAGGATTCCCAGACCCAGGATGAGAAAGTGCTGCGCAGTGAAAGGTATTTTGGTGCCGTCTCACGCAGCTTCCAGTTGCCGTCTGACATTGACCAGGAATCAGCCAAAGCGAAATACGACAACGGCGTCCTCGTCTTGACTTTGCCCAAGAAGCTCGGTGGAGCAGCGCAGCGCCTGGCCATTGACTGAGCCAGGGCGTGTTTGCATCCAGCACCTGCCGGACCAGCGGGTGCTGAATTTTTTCTCCGTACCAATAGCAAAAAAATATTCCTGCACGCCATCGCAGGGACCCAGTTTTTTGACTCCGTAGTGGGTCCGAAGTTCGTCGTGCAGCATCGCCACTAACGGAAACACACTGAATCGCCCCGGGGCGATTCAGCACCAGTGCGGCGGGCACATTCCAGGCAACGTCCGATGACCCCATGGGATGGCTTTAGAGCTTGATGTTCGGGTTGGTCGGGGCCGGACGGTCAGACAACACCATGTCGAGCTGGTGCACAGCGAGATCGCCTTGCAGACGTTCAAATTCATCCTCGTGGCGCAAGAGGCGCAGTGAGGGAACTCCGATGATGGGTTGCAGCCGTTTGCGCGTAGCCGGCTTGGGCAGGCTGTCTGATACGCCGATCGCCAGCCGCATGGCTGCCATGCCGGTCTCTGTCAGGAATACGCCGCGGCCGGAGGGTTTCAGGAGTGCGAAGCCCAGGGACTTTTCGAGCTCATGCACCTGCCTGCCGTCGCGCCGGATTCTCGATTCGAGGGGCACCAAGGAAAACAGGCACCTGCCGCTGGTGCGGCAGATGCCTGTGTGCTGCCCGCGAAGCAGGCAGAAAAGCAATTACGCAGCCTTGCGCGCGCGTGCGGCTTTCTTGGCCACAGTGCGCTTGACGGCAGCAACCTTGACCTTTGTCTTGGAACCGGCAACCTTGTTGACCAGTGCACCGGACTGGGCTTCCAGCTTGGTTGCCACTTCCACCACGGCTTGGGCAGCCGGTACTGCGGCAACGGCCAAGGTGTTCAGGGCGGTTACGCCGGTGGCTTTTTCAAAGCGGCTTGCGTTTGCGGCGACTTGTTTGACACCCTTGCCAGCGATTTCGACGGCCTTGTTAACGGCCACATCCGCACCGTCAGAGGTCAGTGTGACAGCGTTGGTGTACAGACCGGAAATCTTCTTTTGTGCTGACAGCGCATTGCCGCGAACTTCGGCGCTCAGGCGCGTGCCGGCCTTCTGGACAGCGGTTGCCCAGCTGTGGTCGACGAATCCGACGGCACGCTCATTGCCAGCACGATAGGCGTTGATGACATTCTTGGCGGTATTGCCGTAAGACTCGATGAGTTCGTTGGTAACGGTGGTCAGTGATTTGGAAGTCATGGAATTCTCCAGAGTGTGAATAGAAAACAGGTGTGAACTGGTGGGTGCAATTCTCGGAAGATGTCCTAGTGAAAGCACCTTAAATTCGGGTTGTTTCCTAGAGGTAGCTGCCTAGGTTCCCGACTTATCCAAACTGCCCGACAATGGAGCGCTTGGTAACAAACGAGTTTCTTCACGCGTATGGCAATTCAATGGTTTCCCGGTCACATGCATCTGACACGCAAGGCGATTGCGGAGCGCATCAAGGACATTGACGTTGTTATCGAGTTGCTGGATGCCCGCCTGCCGGGGTCCAGTGCCAACCCCATGCTGGCTGAAATGACGGCTGCAAAGCCCCGGCTCATGGTGCTCAACAAACAGGATCTTGCCGACCCTGTGCGGACCGAGGAGTGGCTTGCCCATTACAACGCCATGCCCGGGGTGCGCGCCATTGCATTGGATGCCAGTGTTGCCACCCCTGCGCGGGCGCTGGTGACTGCGTGCCACGCGCTGGCGCCCAACCGCGGTGGCATGGCCAAGCCCATGCGGGTGCTGATTTGCGGCATTCCGAATGTTGGAAAATCCACACTGATCAACACGCTCAAGGGCAAGCGCGCGGCAAAAACCGGCGATGAGGCCGGGGTGACGAAACTGGAACAACGCATCACGATTGCCGACGATTTCTATTTGTATGACACACCGGGTGTGCTCTGGCCACGGATCATCGTTGCAAAAAGTGGCTACAACCTGGCGGCCAGTGGCGCTATCGGACGCAATGCCTTCAACGAAGAAGAGGTGGCGCTGGAGTTGCTGGACTATCTGCGACAGCATTACGCACATGCAGTAGAGACCCGATACAAGTTGCAAGCGGTCGAAGTTCAGACCGATGAACAGTTGTTGGATGCCATCGGTCGTAAACGCGGAGCCTTACAGGGCGGTGCCAAGGTGAATCTGCAGAAAGCTGCTGAAATCGTGATCCACGAGTTTCGGGCGGCCAGCATGGGGCGCATCACGCTGGAGACACCTGGTGAATTTGCCCAATGGCTCGCACAGGGACAGAAGCTCGATGCAGAGCGCCAAGTCAAGAAAGATGCTATTGAGCATGCCCGGCTGGTCCGACTCAAGAAAATTCCGCGACCGGCAAAGGATGGTGATCGTGGCGATGCACCAAGTTGACTTGCATCAAGGACGCAAATGGGCGATGGTCGTTACAGTGAACGATAACCCAACCACCATGCGAGGCATCCATGTTTAAACATATTCTGTTGGCCACCGACGGTTCTGCTGCTTCTGAGCACGCGGCCAAACTTGCGGTCAGCCTGGCGCGTACCCACGGCGCAAAACTTACTGCGCTGTACGTGGCCGATCCGTATCCCTACATTGGCGTAGGTGAGATCAATCCCATGGGGTACCAGGCTTATTCCGCCGCTGCACAGCAGTTGGCAGCCCAGGCGCACTCCACCGTGGATGCGCTGTGCAAGCAGGGTGGATCTGCGGTGGCTTTGCAGGCACGTCTGGTGGAAGACGTTGCCGCGGCCAGTGGCATTGTGCAAAGTGCCAAGGACGAGGGCGCTGACCTCATCGTGATGGGGTCTCACGGACGCTCCGGCATCGCTCGCCTGATGCTCGGAAGTGTGGCGACCAAGGTGGTTGCCGAATCGCCGGTGCCGGTGCTGGTCACCCGCTAAGCGCAAACCTTACAGGTTCTTGGTGGTGG
>DAOSLL010000429.1:0-4242 GCA_035368905.1 Rhodoferax sp. | reverse complement strand
CCTGCCAGTTACCAATCACGCTTCCAGTCCAGCGTCCAAGCACCTGAAAGCACATTTTGAATCCACAGCGCAGCAATCATGGTTTTGGCATCGGTCACCGCACCAGTGCGGCACCATTCCAGTAACTGAGCGGGACTCGCAGTAAACACATCCAGAAACTCTCCATCATCCAAAGCCTGCTCGCCAAGAGTCAGCCCTTTGGCGAACCAAATATCAACAAATTCGGTAGAGTAGGAAATCACCGGGTGCAGAGTTCCGGCAAAAGCCCAAAAACTGGCGCGGTAGCCAGTTTCCTCACGCAATTCGCGCCTTGCGCAATGCCAAGAGTGCTCACCAGGGTCCAACTTGCCAGCCGGGAACTCGATCATCACCCGATTAACCGGATATCTAAACTGTCGCTCCATCACCAACGACAAGTCACCCGACGAGTCAACCATCAGCGGAACGACCATGACCGCACCAGGGTGAACGACGTACTCACGGGTCGCAACCGCTCCATTCTGGAGTTCAACCGTGTCACGAAAGGCGTGCAAAAGCTTGCCCTGAAACAGTTCAGTACTGTCTAGCTTCTTTTCAATAAGTTGCACCACGCCGATGGAAGAGCCAGCAAGTCAAAGAAATGATCAGGTACTGGTTCCTGGCATCAGCTTGCCAGCATCTTCAAAACGGCACCAGCGCACAGCGTCATCAAACCACCAGGCAACAAGCCTAGAAGCAAAAGCAATCCACCATTGATCGTCAGCACGGCACGAACTTCAAGCGGCGCTGTCACAGCAGTTGCAGTAATGGGCGCATCAAAATACATAACCTTGATGACCCGCAAATAATAGAACGCGCCGACAAGCGACATCATCACTGCAAACACAGCCAAGGCGATATGCGAACTGCTGCCCGAAGCAATCAATGCCTGCAACACTGCCAGCTTGGCGTAAAAGCCGACCATTGGCGGAATTCCGGACAGTGAAAAAAGGCACATGGCCATGATCCCAGCATAAAACGGGCTTCGCTGGTTCAAACCAGCGAAATCAGAAATTTCCTCGCTCTCGAATCCCTTACGGGACAACAGCAAAATAATGCCGAAGCTGGCAAGGGTTGTCAGCACATACGACACCACATAAAACATTGAAGCACCATAGGCATTGCCAGCAGCGTCAGGATGCCCGCTCACCACCCCCGACATCAACCCAATCAAGACAAAACCCATGTGCGAGATGGTCGAAAAGGCAAGCATTCGCTTGATATTGGTTTGCGCAATGGCAGCAAAATTACCCACCGCCAGAGAAGCGACCGCCAGGAACATCAACATCTGCTGCCAATCGAACGCCAGCCCGGACATTCCCCCGACCAACAAACGAATCACGATCGCAAAAGCAGCCAGCTTTGGCGCGCCACCAATCAACAACGTGACGACGGTCGGTGCACCTTGGTAAACGTCGGGAATCCACATGTGAAATGGCACGACTCCGAGCTTGAAAGCCAGACCAGCTACCAGAAACACAGTTCCAAACACCAGCACCTGATGCTTGATCTGTCCTGTCAAGATCGCTTTGGAAACCTCGTTCAGGTCAAGAGAACCAGTGGCACCGTACAACATGGACATGCCGTAAAGAAGGAAGCCCGAAGCCAGCGCCGCAAGCACAAAATACTTCATGGCTGCTTCAATGGCCAAGCCGTTGTCACGCCGCAACGCGACCAAGGCGTAGCTCGACAAGGTAAGCAACTCAATGCCCATGTAAATGACCAAGAAATTATTTCCGGAAATCATCACAAACATGCCCAGCAATGCAAACAGGCTCAAGGTAAACAATTCACCGCCTATCAGCATGTCCCGCCCTACCGCATAAGCACGACCATAAACCAAAGTCACTAGTACCGCGAGAGCCGCAAAGCACTTAAGCCAATTGCCCATCGCATCACTCACAACCATGTTGCCAAAGCCGTAAATCGTTTGACCGCTACTAGCGTAACTGGCCTGCAAGCCCGCTACAGCAGCCAAGGTTAGCAAGGTAAGGATGTAAGTCGGGGTTCGATTGGGGTCCCTGACACCCAAGTCAAACATGGCAATCACACACGCCATGATTAAAAGAAGAATCTCGGGGTAAACCGCGATCAAACTGAGTTTGTCAATCATTTAAATCTCTTATCTCTAGGTAGCGATCCATACTGGACGATCAGTGCAACTTTGACTGCGCGACGTGTTTGAGTAACTCTGTAACCGACACATCCATGACATCAGTGAACGGCTTGGGATATACACCCATGTACAAAACAGCAACTGCCAACAAACTCAGGAAAAAGAACTCGCGCGCATTGATGTCAGAAAGATGCCTGACGTGTTCGTTGGCTACCGGGCCCAAGTAAACACGCTTGAACATCCAGAGCGAATAGGCGGCACCAAATATCAATGCCGAGGCGGAAGCCAAGCCAACCCAAAAATTGAATTTAACCGCACCCAGAATAACCATCCATTCACCGACAAACCCTGCGGTTCCAGGCAATCCACAATTCGCCATAAAAAACAGCAGGGCAAATGCTGTGAATTTGGGCATAGTGTTGACAACGCCTCCGTAGCTAGCGATTTCCCTAGAGTGCACTCTGTCGTAAAGCACACCAATTCCCAGGAACATCGCAGCGGAGACGAACCCGTGCGAAATCATTTGAACAATGCCGCCAGCCACACCAAGGTCGCTGAAAATAAAAAACCCGAGCGTAACAAAGCCCATGTGTGCGATAGATGAATATGCGACCAGCTTTTTCATGTCCTTCTGCACCATGGTGACGAGTCCCACGTAAATCACCGCAGCCAAGGAAAGACCAATCATCAAACCGGACCATTCATGCGAGGCATCTGGCGTGATTGGCAATGAAAACCTGAGAAAACCATAGGCACCCAACTTGAGCATGATGGCAGCAAGAACTGCCGAACCGCCAGTTGGCGCTTCAACGTGAACATCAGGCAACCAAGTATGAACCGGCCACATTGGTACCTTTACGGCAAAGGCAGCCAAAAAGGCAAAAAACAGCAAAGTCTGCGCGCTCGCGTCTATCTTCAACTTGTGCCAGACAGCCAGATCAAAACTGCCACCAGACACGTTGTACAGATAAATCAGCGCAATCAGCATCAGCAGCGAACCCAGAAGTGTGTACAAAAAGAATTTGAAAGCGGCATAAATCTTGTTGGGCCCGCCCCAGACACCAATGATCAGGTACATCGGGATCAAAGTGGCCTCAAAAAATACAAAAAACAGCAGCCCGTCAATGGCACAAAAAACACCGATCATGAGACCACTCAAAATCAGAAAAGCGCCCATGTATTGATTGACACGACTGGTAATGACTTCCCATCCAGCGATCACAACCACCAAATTAATAAAAGCAGTCAGCAAGATAAACCAAATAGAAATACCGTCGACTCCGAGGTGGTAGTTGATACTGAATCTCTCGATCCATGGCGACATTTCACCAAATTGCATGGCAGCGGTGGTCACATCAAACTTTGTATAGAGCGGCAAAGTGACCAATAAACTGACCAACGCACCGATCAACGCAATCCAGCGAACCGCCTGTGCTTGGTCATCCCGACCCAATGCAAGCAACACGACACCAAATAAAATTGGTGTCCAAATAGCCAGGCTCAACAAACCCATTTTCTTCTTCTCCCTATTTACCAAGCCATTGCACAGCCATGGGCCAAGTCACAAAGTACGTCACCATCGCAAAGATACCAAGAGCCATCGTCAAGGCATAGTCGTACAGATATCCTGTCTGCACCTTTCGAATGATGCCAGAACACCAGCCAACAATGCGCCAGGAGCCATTGACGCAAGCGCCGTCAATCAAGGCTTGATCGCCAACCTTCCACAGGACTAATCCAAGGCCACGTGCACCTCGAGCAAGCACGTTTTCATTGAACCAATCCAGGTAGTACTTGTTTTCCAACAAACTGAACAACGGCATCAGACTTCGTTTGATCGCTGCGGGCAGTGCAGGATTCACCATATACATGTAATACGAACAAACCACACCAGCGAGGGCCAGCCAAAACGGGGCCGCCGATAGGCCATGCAATGCAAGTTGAACCGGGCCATGAAACTCTTCCCCAAGAATTTCCAAGGCCTTGTGAATCTCTGAGTTCACCAAAATCGAGTCCTTAAGAAAGTCACCGAACAACATCGGGCCGATAGTGACAAAACCGATAACGACAGAAGGAATCGCCAGCAGGATCAATGGCACCGTTACCAC
>DAOSLL010000428.1:0-4249 GCA_035368905.1 Rhodoferax sp. | reverse complement strand
TGTCATGCGGGTTTTGTCGGCGCGCCTTTACACCTTGACAAAGGCCAGTCAGACTGCCACCGACAATCTGGCTTACGTGGTGGAGGAAAACGTGCTCGCGCATCGCGACATTCGATTGCACGCAGCGCAACCGGTTCAGCTCAAGCGCTTCTCCGAGCTGAGCCATTCATTGCGTCGTTTGTCAATCAAATCGTCAGTTGCCTCGGCTGCCATGACACCCATCACACAGATGCTGGCAGCCGTCGCTCTGTCTACGGTCATTGTCATGGCGCTTGTTCAAAGTGAAGGCAACACCAATTCCGTGGGTTCGTTTGTCGCATTTGTGACAGCCATGCTGATGCTGATTGCACCCATCAAGCATTTGTCCGAAGTTGCCAGCCCGATCACGCGTGGCCTGGCTGCGATTGAGCGAGGACTCACCTTGCTTGAGACAACACCCAGCGAAAGTGAAGGTGATTTTTCCATGCTGCGCAGTCAAGGTAATCTGTGTTTTTCAAATATCACGGTGAGTTTTGGCAGCGACGCTGCACCTGCTGTCAAGGATTTGTCACTGACGGTCAACCCCGGCGAAACGGTTGCGCTAGTGGGTCCGTCTGGCGCCGGCAAGACGACGCTGGTGAACCTATTGCCAAGGTTCATTGATGCAACTTCAGGAACCATCACACTCGATGGTCACGACACGCGGGATTGGCGGCTCGATTCGCTCCGAAGCCAGTTCGCCGTGGTCAGTCAGCACGTGGTGATGCTCAGTGGAAGCATCGCGTTCAATGTCGCGCTGGGGCAGGAGATTGACCGGCAGAAGGTAAACGACAGTCTGCGAGCGGCGAATCTACTCAACTTTGTGCATGAACTTCCCAATGGAATAGACACCGACGTTGGTCACAACGCGATGCAATTGTCTGGCGGGCAGCGCCAGAGACTGGCCATCGCCAGGGCACTTTATAAAAACGCGCCTATCTTGATTCTTGATGAAGCGACTTCGGCGCTCGACTCCGAGTCTGAACGCGCGGTTCAGGACGCGCTGGAGAATTTGATGAAATCCCGGACCACGCTGGTGATTGCGCATCGCTTGTCCACCGTGCACCGGGCCAATCGCATTGTTGTCATGGATGCGGGACAAATCATTGAAATTGGCTCGCATGCGCAGTTGTTGCAGCGCAATGGACAATATGCACGCCTGTATCAGTTGGGACTGAACACGCAGCCGATAGGGTCCTAGATCTCCAATAAACCTGTTTCAAACGCGCATCATGACTGTTTCCATCAGTGGTTTTACCTTCATTCGCAATGGTGTGACACTTGACTTTTGCTTTGAAGCCTCCATCCGCTCACTACTGCCACTGGTTGACGAGTTTGTCATTGCCGTCGGCAACAGCAGCGACGACACCTTGAACAGAGTGCGTGCAATCGGCGATCCCAAAATTCGCATTCTTGAGACCATCTGGAATGACCGGATGGCTGATCGTGGCTTTGTCTATGCGCAGCAAAAAATGATCGCACAGTACGCATGTACAGGTGATTGGGCGTTTTATCTGGAGGGCGATGAGGTCATCCACGAAGACGAGCTGACCAGCATCCGTGCCAGTATTGAGCAGCATCACCCCAACCCTGAGGTCGAAGCGCTGGTGTTTGACTATTACCATTTTTACGGAAGCTGCGACTGGATCGCGGTCAGTCCCGCTTGGTATCGCCGTGAATGCCGTTTAATCCGCAACACCATTCGGAGCTACGCACCTGACGGGCAGTATTGGCTGGTCACCAGCCAACACAAACGCCCCCGCAACCCAAAAGCGGCGCTGGCCAATGCCCACATTTTTCACTACGGCTGGGTTCGTCGAAACGAAGACATGAACAAAAAGCTGACCCAGGTCAGCAAGTATTGGGGAACACCTGCAGCGATCGTCACTTACGGTCAATTTGATGCCCGTGCCTTAAAACCATTCAAGGGAACGCACCCGCAAGTTGTCCAGGCCTGGTTAACCACCAGCGCAGAGCAAACCTTGCGAATTGACCCAGGCTACCGCCCGACCGGAAAAGAAAACAAACACCATCTGATGCAGAGAATTGAAAACTTCACCGGCCTGGACTTCAGCCGCAAACACTTCAAGCTGGTTGCATGACGGGCGCGGAGAAGTTCAGGTGGTCACATCAGCACAATGTCGTACTGTTCCTGCCCCATGGCATTTTCACTTTGCAATGAAACCGGCTTGCCGATGAACTCACTCAAGCCAGCCAGATATTGACTTTCCTCGTCCAGAAACAACTCGATAACCTTGGGTGAAGCCACCACCCGGAACTCACGCGGATCGAATTGGCGAGCCTCGCGCAAAATTTCCCGAAAAATGTCGTATGCGACGCTGCGTGCTGTTTTCAAAATACCTTTGCCCACACACAGCGGACAAGGTTCGCACAGCATGTGCGCCAGCGACTCGCGGGTGCGCTTGCGCGTCATCTCGACCAATCCCAGTTGTGAAAAGCCACCACACATGGTTTTGACACGGTCACGCGAGAGCTGCTTGCGTATTTCGGCGAGCACCGCCTCGCGATGGTCTTCGCGCACCATGTCAATGAAATCAACGATGATGATGCCGCCCAAGTTGCGCAAGCGCAACTGCCGGGCAATGGCTTGCGCGGCCTCAAGATTGGTCTTGAAAATCGTGTCATCAAAATTACGCGCGCCAACAAAACCGCCGGTGTTGACATCCACCGTGGTCAACGCCTCGGTCTGATCCACGATCAGGTAGCCACCGGACTTAAGCTCTACACGTCGGCCAAGCGCCTTGGCGATTTCTTCGTCGATTGAATGCAGGTCAAAAATCGGTCGCTCGCCTTTGTAGTGCTGCAATTTTTGGGTCGCCGTTGGCATGAACTCCTGGCCAAAGGCCTTCAAATTCTCGAACTGCTCAAGCGAATCAACTTTGATCGACTGGGTTAGGTCACTGGCCAGGTCACGCAGTACACGTTGCACGAGATTCAGATCCTGATGCAAAAGCGATGTAACTGGCAGACGCGCGGCAGCCTCCCGGATGCGCGTCCATGCCTTGCAAAGGTAGTCAATATCGTCTGATAACTCTTTGTCAGACGCATCCTCCCCATTGGTGCGCAAAATAAATCCGCCACCATGATCACCAACCAACTGCTGCATGCGCCGACGCAGTTCTTCACGCTGAGCACTCGGAATTTTCTGCGACACACCAATATGGCAATCCTGTGGCAAAAAAACCAGCATCCGCCCGGCGATGCTGATCTGGGTTGACAGGCGGGCCCCTTTCGTTCCAATCGGATCCTTGATCACCTGTACCACCAGGCTTTGACCCTCAAACACTTGCTTTTCGATGGGTGTCAGCGTTGCTGCAGTGCGCGCTGCAGACAAGGTCTCGCCATCGGCAGGAGGGTGCCAGACATCAGCGACATGCAAGAAAGCCGCCCGATCAAGACCAATGTCAATGAAAGCCGACTGCATTCCAGGCAATACGCGCGCCACTTTGCCCAGATAAACATTGCCCATCAGGCCGCGCTCAAGGGTACGTTCCACGTGCAACTCCTGGAGCACCCCGTTTTCCACCAAGGCAACGCGTGTCTCTTGCGGTGACCAGTTGATCAAAATTTCTTCTTGCATAAGCAGCCGACTTTACCGGAAATAATGATTTGGACTTTGGCACACAGGGCCAAAGGGTCGAGAGACAATATCTGGCACAAATTTGGAGATTGGCACACCTGCAAGCTTGAAGAGCTTTGTGCTTTACCTCACACCCGTGCGAAAACAAAACTGAAAGGACTGATGAATGACTGAACCATCCGCAGATTTCACGGCATGGATAGGCCGCCAGGAAACCACCGAAGACGATATCAGCCTGGCACCTGCCATAGCCGCTGCAGCGATGCTTGACGACTGCCAGATTTCACTCGAGAAAGGCCAATCGTTGCCAAGTTTGTGGCACTGGCTGTATTTTTTGCCCAAGGCAGCACAGTCCAATCTTGGCGCTGACGGCCATCCGCAGCGCGGCGGCTTCATGCCACCGATTCCCTTCCCTCGGCGCATGTTTGCCGGCGCTCGACTGCGTTTTCATCATCCGTTGCTGATTGGCCAACCGGCCCGGCGCGTGGCAGAGATTCGCGACATCAAGCAAAAATCCGGCAAATCGGGTTCGCTGGCGTTTGTCTCGGTGCTTTACCGTTTCTACCAGGGTGAGGTGCTCTGCGTTGAAGAAGAGCAAGACATCGTCTATCGCGAGCCTGGTGCGCCAGT
>DAOSLL010000427.1:0-4256 GCA_035368905.1 Rhodoferax sp. | reverse complement strand
TGATCCACGATGTGGCGATCCAGAACCTGCCGGTGGTGTTTGCGCTGGACCGCGCCGGCCTGGTTGGCGCCGACGGTGCCACCCATGCCGGGGCCTATGACATCGCCTACCTGCGCTGCATTCCGAATATCAGCGTGGCTTGCCCGGCTGACGAGAACGAATGCCGTCAACTGTTGTGCACGGCATTTGCGCAAAACACACCGGTAGCGGTGCGCTACCCGCGCGGCAACGGTGCCGGTGTGGCGGTGCAGCCCGGACTTGAGGCGTTGCCTTTTGGCAAGGGCGAGATACGTCGCCAGGGCCAACGGGTGGCGATACTGGCCTTTGGCACGCTGCTGTATCCGGCGCTTGAAGTGGCCGACAAGCTCAACGCCACGGTGGTCAACATGCGCTGGGCCAAGCCGCTGGACCTGGCTTTGCTGCTGCAAGTGGCCGCAGGACACGACGCGCTGGTGACGCTGGAAGAAGGTGCCGTCATGGGTGGCGCGGGCAGCGCGGTACTGGAAGCCCTGAGCCAGGCCGGCGTGTTGTGCCAGGTGTTGCAACTCGGCCTGCGCGACGCATTCATCGAACACGGCGATCCGCTGAAACTGCTGGCCTTGCAGGGGCTGGATGCACCTGGCATTGAGGCTGCCATTCGCGGGCGGTACTTCCCCTGAAATCGGGTTGTGTCACGCGGCTGAACACATTGGCGCAAAGCTGCCGCAAGGCAAACAACAGCGCGCAGTTTCTTCAGTCAATCGGGTTTTCACTGATTCCTCAAGGGAAAACCCGTGTCTGTTGATGGGGCGCTGTTTATAGAATCCACAGGCTGCATGCATTTTGCCGTCGGGTCTGACCGCGCAGTGAGCATCTCATTTCATAAACTCAGGAGTAAATCCATGGATCGTCGTTCAATCATCAAAAACGCGGGCATTGCTGGCGTATTGGCCGCTGGCATCGCACCCGCCGTGCATGCGCAGGCTGCAGTGCGCTGGCGTCTTGCTTCAAGCTTCCCCAAGTCACTCGACACGATTTACGGCGCGGCTGAGGTGATGTCCAAGGCTGTCAAGGCGATGTCGGGCGGCAAATTCGAGATTTCCGTTCACGCTGGTGGCGAACTCATGCCCGCTTTTGGTGTGGTCGATGGTGTACAAAACGGCACGGTTGAAATGACCCACACCGTGCCATATTACTTTTATGGCAAGAACCCGGCGTTTGCCTTGGGTTCGGCCATTCCGTTTGGCCTCAATGCGCGCCAGATGACCGCGTGGATGATGCATGGCAATGGCCGCAAGCTGATGAACGAGTTGTATGCAGGTTACGGCATGACCAGCTTTGCCGGCGGCAACACCGGCGTGCAAATGGGTGGCTGGTTCCGCAAGGAAATCAAGTCTGCCGCAGATTTCAAGGGCATGAAGATGCGCCTGGGTGGTGGTCTGGTCGGTGAGGTGATGCAAGGCGTTGGCGCGGTGCCGCAAAGCATCCCTGGCGGCGAGATTTACCAGGCTCTGGAAAAAGGCACGATTGATGCCGCCGAATGGGTCGGCCCCTATGACGACCAAAAACTCGGCTTCAACAAGGTGGCCCCGTTCTATTACTACCCTGGCTGGTGGGAGGGTGGCCCCGAGGTGGACTTTTTTGTCAATCAAAAAGCGTTCGATGCCTTGTCGCCAGAAAACAAGGCCATTCTGGAAAACGCCAGTGCCATGGCTGCCGCCGACATGCTGGCCAAGTACGATGCCTTCAACCCGACCGCGCTGAAACAGTTGGTGGCGGCCAAGACCAAAGTGCTGCGATTTCCGAATGACGTGCTGGAAGCGGCCTTCAATTCATCCATGAAGGTATTTGAGGCCAACAACGCAAAGAGCCCTGAATGGAAGAAGATTTACGCTGACCTGCGCAACTTCCAGCGCGACCAGGTGCTGTGGTTCCGCTTTGCCGAGGCTAAATTTGACTCCTTCATGGCCACCCGCAAGCTCTGAGACGGTCGGTTGACCCCAGCTAAAGGCCCCGCTACTGCGCTAGCCGTTCCAGTAAGGCTCCAAAATGATGGTGGCTCAGGGTGCTGACCCAATTCAGGTAACCGGCTGCGCAGCCAGAAAGCGAAGGTCTCACCTCGCACACCTGGCCAGTCGTGCCAGTGCCGCACGATAGAGCATGCGCGAGAGCTGCAAACACTGCAAAGGCGTACCGAGTTGCCCGCCAACAGCATCAGCAAAACCAGTTGCTGCATGACCCAGTCAAACCAGCGCCTGGGTGCAATGCAGGTTGGCAGGTGTGTTTGCAAGCGCGGCACAGGTAGCGCTGGATCGGTACCGGATTGAGTGTCAAATCCGGCGCAGTGCGCTGATCGGCCTTGCGAAAGCAACAGCCGTGATGCCACAGGCGAGTCGCACCACAGTGTGGGCAACGCAGTGGGCGATGTATCTCGCGAATCAAAGGAGACAACTGATTGATTTCATTCAAAGATTCATGAAGTTCAACACTTTCATTCAGGCAAAGCTGACAAAGGCATCCTCAGTGAGGATCAAGATGCTCATAGTGGAGCCTTGAATCAGTTCTATCGCAGCGAGTTTTCAGATGCCCAAAGTCTTGCCCCATCAGCGGTGCATCTGCGCCGTTTCGGCAGTCCAGGAATTCTTCCCATTGAACTGCTGGTAGCACTGTTTTCAGCGACTAAGATACAGAGCTTCAATTTTTCGATTTCATCTTGTGTCGCCTTTGCTGCTGTCTGCTTACACCCTGACCACCTGCCTGGGCCGCGGGCTTGATGCCACCCGCGACGCGTTGCACGACGAGCGCTCGGGTCTGGCACCCTGCAATTTCGAATCGGTTGAACTCGCCACCTGGGTGGGTGAGGTGGCAGGCGTGGACGCGCAGGTTTTGCCTGATCGGCTGCGCCATTACGAATGCCGCAATAACCGGCTGACGCAGATGGGGCTGGAAACTGACGGGTTCGATCAAAGGGTGCGAGATGCCGTGGCGCGGCATGGGCATGATCGCGTCGGGGTTTTTCTTGGCACCAGCACGGCAGGCATTTTTCAGACCGAACTGGCCTACCGCGGCCGCGACCCGGTCAGTGGCGCGCTGCCTGACAGCTTCAATTACCGCAGCACACACAACGCTTTTTCGCTGACCGAGTTCACCCGCGATTACTTCGGTCTGACCGGCATGGCGATGACCCTGTCAACCGCATGTTCGTCCAGCGCCAAGGTATTTGCCGCCGCAGCACGCCAGTTGGCGCTGGGCAGTATCGACGCGGCAATAGTCGGCGGGGTGGATTCCCTGTGCCTGACCACGCTGTACGGATTTGCCTCCTTGCAATTGACATCGGCGCAACCGTGTCGGCCCTATGACGTCGCGCGCGATGGCATCTCGATTGGCGAGGCCGCCGCCTTTGCCCTGCTTGAACGTGCTGACCGGCCCGCACCTGGGTCGGTGCTGCTGCTGGGCGTGGGTGAATCGAGCGATGCATACCACATGTCGGCACCGCACCCACAGGGCCTGGGCGCACGCCTGGCAATGGCGGCGGCGCTGCGCAGCGCGAGTTTGAGCGAAGCTGATATCGACTACATCAACCTGCATGGCACCGCCACGCCCGCCAACGATGCCGCTGAGGGGCAGGCCGTGGCGACGCTGTTTGGCAACGGTGTGCCGTGCAGCTCAACCAAGGGGGCGACCGGCCACACGCTGGGAGCTTCAGGGGCGGTCGAAGCACTGATCTGCGCGCTGGCCCTCACAGAGGGCCGCCTGCCGGGCAGCCCGGGTACCCAGGTGCTCGACCCAACGATTCGGATTCGCTACCAGCAGCATGGCGCACCGGCTCGTTTACGCCATGCCCTGAGCAATTCCTTTGGTTTTGGAGGCAGCAACTGCAGCCTGATATTCGGAGTGAGCCCATGAGCGCGCCGCCCGTCAGTCGCACGCTGCATGCCTGGATCGATGGCATTGGCCTGATCGCTCCCGGTCTGCCCGATTGGTCCAGCGCACGCGAGGTGTTGCAAGGCAAGCAGGCTTTTGCCGCTGCCCCCACTGTACTGCCAGCGCCAACGCTGCTGCCAACGGCCGAGCGCCGCCGCGCCAGTCGGGTGATCAAGCTGTGCCTCGGTGTGGGCTTGCAGGCGGTTGACCATGCCGGTGCCGATGCCGCCAGCCTGGCCACGGTATTTGCCTCATCGGGTGCCGATGGCCACAACTGCCATGCCCTGTGCGAGCAACTCGCCGGCGACGACCGGCAGATTTCGCCCACACGGTTTCACAACTCGGTGCATAAC
>DAOSLL010000426.1:0-4259 GCA_035368905.1 Rhodoferax sp. | reverse complement strand
CCGGCCACGCCAGCGCACATTGAAACCAGCAAGGCCAGCGCAAAATTTTTGATATGTAGCATTTTCATTTCTCCATTAAAGATGCGTGAGCTGTTTGTTGACAACCCAGGCTGGGTCGCCGCGCCAGGCAGCGACATTGTTGATGTGGTGCGTTGCCCGATGCCAACCGGTTAAATCCAGGGCTTGCCGACCGGCAGCACGTCGCGGCCAAAGACATCGGCAAAAATGATGTGCGCCATGATGTACCAGGCACAGGCCGCTGTCACCATCAGTTCATAACCGGCTACAACAGTGAGTTGTGGAAAGCCGAAATGCGCCAGATCGAGCAGCACGAAGCCGATCAGCAACAAGGTGAAAGTCAGCCCCAGGGCGCCACTGATGCGCATTGAGCCGACCCACAGAATCGCCGTCAGGCCGGTCCAGGCCACCAGAAACCAGCCAATGTCGGTGGCGCTCGACACATAAATGTTGAAATGATTGCCAATCAGGATCAGCGCCAGGGATATCCAGAAGCAGCCGTAAGCCGTGAAGGCGCAATAGCCAAAGTTGTTGCCGGTCTTCATCTCCTGCAGCCCGGCAATCATCTGCGCCAAGCCACCAAAGATCAGCCCCAGCCAAATCACCGGTCCGATACCCATCCACCCCACATTGTGGAATTGCAAGATAAACGTCGTGAACCCAAAGCCCGCAAGTCCGACGACCGCCGGGTTTCCCAATTTCTGTTCCGCCATATGTTGGTTCCTGTAGTTGATCAAATCATGCAAGCATGCAATCAAGCCTGCGGCCACCTGGATGGATAAGCCGCATTTGCTGACGCGTTGCAACAAGAGTTGCCTCTCATGCTCACCGCCAAATGGTACCTGTCGAACATTACGGCAATCCGACATACAGCAGATGCCGCCCAGGCCGACCCATTTGGGCCGTCAATATGGCGATGTTGGTCAGGCAGGAACAACCCGAATGAATCGGAAATTCAACTGCCCAGGCACCACATTCTGGAACCGCCCTCGGCCCGCGTAAAACCCTGAATTGGCCGCCGGGCGTGCCAAATTCACGACCAGGGCTTTGTGTTCAGAAGGGTGATTTGCGGTGTGCGGCGTGTACCCAGCGCAACACAACCCCACGGCAAGTCCAGCCAATCGCCGCTCTACTCACGCACCCATTGACTTGTCTGCCGGCCTCGTGGTCTGGCGCGGGTTGGGCTGTCAGAGCCCGGTTCGGCTCGAACGTAACATCCTCGCTGATCTGCGCATCGCCGTCGCCCCACCGCGGCCGCCCGCGCGCCCGGACTATGTGCGGGCGCGCGGGCGGGGCTGCGAGTCCACCCCGCTGTGACCTAGCATTTGCCGGATATCAGCGCTGTGGGCAATAACGGCGGTCAGGCGCATCTGCCCTACTTGAACAACACCGCTTGGTTGGTGACTTTGACCTACATGGGAGGCGTGCGTGTGGTGCCGAGCTACGACACCCTGGGCCTGCCAAGGCATCGCTGGAGTGGTCAGTGCTTGACCTCGCCGATGCAGTCGGTGCCCGTGGCATCCGTGTCAACAGCTTGAGCGCCGGCACCATCAAGAACGACTGGATTGATTCCGGGGCGACCGCGACAAGTGCCGAATGTGGGTGTGGCGGATGGCCTCAAGGCTCGACCGGTATGGGAATCCGCATCAGAAACCGCATCACAGTCCGCAGATCGACACCGCGCGGCGTTCCGCTTTGGTTATAAAACAGCGTCCACTCTTCCATGTAAGAGCCATCCTCAAACATGCACATGCCCGACTCCCCGGAGTTCGGCTTGAGTCGCCAACTGCCACTGAACGACGGCAGCCCGCCGAGTTGCAGGCAATAGTCCTTGGCCGGCGTGACCGTGAGTTTGCCGTCCCACGCGAGCTTGCTGTAGTAGGCCAACGCTGCCCGCGTGGGATTTTCGGCATAGAGCGTGAACAAGTCGATGATGGCATGACCACTGGGGTCCGTACCGGACGCATCGGGATAATTGCAAACCCACGCGGGCTTACCAAATTCAGCGTCCGAAAGGTCATAAAAGCGATAAGTTTCCACCTTGCCGCCCGTGTCTCTGCAGTAGTCATCAGCCGATACTATTGGGGGTGCGGCCTGCGCGGTCGCTGCCGCCATGGTCATGACCAGGGCCACCAAGGTGCCCAAAGGTGTGCGGCTGCAAGCGGATGCTTGACTCTTCATCGTCGTCTCCATGTGATTGCGAAGGGTTTATATCTAGCGCTGCTCAGCGTCGCCCATGGCCACGGGATGCGCAGCGCTGCTCTGCGGATAGGAAATCCAACCGCGTGAGCGCAAGTATGTCATGGGTTTTGGGCATCCTGGCAGCTTTGACTTGTTCAGTTTGGGCCGTCGCGGCAACTCAATGGCAAGGCTCTGGCGAGCAGGCCAGATTTGGGTTGACCGCGCACCCAGGCCACCCTGCTGCGACGCAAAATCGCCGTTTCACTGATTCACCAATTGATGCGCTGATCGACGGCAAAGCCCGGTGCCGGTTGTGCTGCCAGATCCCATTCCGGCTCGATTTCGACACCATCACCGATCTGCGCATCACAGCCATCCCACAGCGGCACTCCCGCGCCAGTGAGATGTCAGCCGGTTCTGAGTCCACCCCGATGTGGTTCAGTATCTGCACGATATCGGCGCCATGCCTGATGAACGCTTGTGATGCGCATCGGCCCACCGAAGTTCGGGCACGGCAACATCTCGTAGCTGCGGGCAATCAACACCGCCCACAAGTGATGCGCCTGAGGGTGCCTGTGGGTGCCTGTGGGCGCCTGGGCGGCACGGGATTGGCAGGAACGGGCTGGATTGGGAGCGCGCTGCCCAGCAGCATCAAGGACTTTGGCAAGCTGCTTGGCATTTCGGCGGCGGCTTCGCCGCTTAAGCGCAATGTAACGATTGACGCGGTTGGCAACGTGGCCGCTTTCTTTCTGAGCGACCTGGCTTCAGGCATGACCGGGCAGATTTCGTAGGTCGATTGCGGTGTCAACCAAACAGCGATGGCCGTGGTGGTAACTCAGGGTTCATAGCCAAACAGGCCTGTAGCCCTTACGCAGAAAGCGCCAGTAGCTACCAATAGTGCAGCTTACCAAGCTTGCCGGATGCCGGTATCGCTTGATCTTGGGCTTGATCTGGCCGATGTCGCAGACCGCATGGCGCTGGCACCCTATGCGCCAAGCTGGTCAACATGATCAACCTGATTCGGTCAAGCAGGCTCATTACACAAGCGGTTTGCATCAACGCGTTGCGCTTGTCAGCGCGGCCGAACTGTTCAAGCTGTTTTTGCTCGACACCTTGGCTCTGGCCCTGCCAGGTGAGCCGCAAGTGCCCTCGCGCAATCGCGCAACCACCCCACGACTGCGACACCATCTGATAAACCTTCAGGCCTTGCCAGTTGACCCGTAGCCGCCCTCGCCGCGCTCGCTCGCGGCAAACTCGCTGACCACCGTGAACTGCGCCTGCAGCACCGGCACGATCAGCAGTTGAGCAATGCGCTCCATCGGTTCGATGGTGAATGCGGTGTCGCTGCGGTTCCAGGCGCTGACCATCAATTGCCCCTGGTAGTCGCTGTCGATCAGCCCGACCAGGTTGCCCAGCACGATGCCGTGTTTGTGGCCCAGCCCGGAGCGCGGCAGGATCAGCGCGGCAAAACCCGGGTCTTTCAGGTAAATGGCAATGCCGGTGGGCACCAGTTGCCAGGCGTTGGCTGGCAGCGTTAGGGGCTCGTTCAGACAGGCGCGCAAGTCCAGCCCGGCGCTGCCAGGTGTCGCATAGGCCGGCAATTGGCCAGCCATGCGGGGGTCGATGATCTTGACCTCAATATTCAACAATTTTGGCCTCCAGACCTTACCCTGTCTGCGATGATAGCTATTAATTTACGAGCTAACGCCAACTTGCTGTCACGCGCAAACTCCTGCGTGCCAGTCGCTTCAACCAACAGCAAGGCGTTGTCGTCCTGACCAAAGGTGGCCGGTCCAATGTTGCCGACCAGCAATGGCACACCCTTGCGCAGTCGCTTGGCCTGGGCATGGGCCAGCAGGTCGTGGCTTTCGGCGGCAAAGCCGACACAAAACAGCTCACCCCGACTGGCCTGCGGTGATTGCGCCAGTGTCGCCAGAATGTCGGTGTTTTCGGCAAAGCGCAAGACCGGTGGCAGGCCAGACCCTTCCTTTTTCATCTTTTGATCCGCCGCCTGCTCCGGTCGCCAGTCGGCCACTGCCGCTGTCGCTACAAAAATGCGA
>DAOSLL010000425.1:0-4264 GCA_035368905.1 Rhodoferax sp. | reverse complement strand
TTCGGCAGGTTTCCCCAGGGAGATTGGCGTTTTCGTTCACGCACTATCTACACTGCTGCAACCACCTACTATCGGCTGCATAACTTTGCTCGACGCAATACAGTGCGGCACTGGCAGCACCGCGGCCCGTACGGTGACTACAACCACAATGGCATCGCCAACATTTACGAAGCAGGCAGAGTGCGCAGTCATTTGCACCATGCCAGTCTGCACGGTTCTTACCGCGATCTCGACCGAGACGGTATTCGCAACCGCTTCGATCACCGGCCAGGCAACCCATACCGCCGGTAACCATGCATGCAATTGAATCCGGCGATTGCGCACTATGCAGCCTGGTGCAGGCAAGCCGCCGTGGCGAGATGACTGGCAACTTTGCCAGTCCATCAATGCCTGGCTCGGCCTGGAACCTCAACCTGCGCCAAGACAGATCAGCGGCTGTGCCGGAACACTTTTTGCTCAAAATCGTTGCTGACAAGTGGCCGAGTGAAGGCCATGGCCGTCACACAATAACTTTCCCATTTGGCCCGTCAGGCTTGGACGCACTGCGTCGTTTCAAACCGCTAGTTTGTCTCGCCAGATGTCACGCAATGCACCTGGCATTGCGTACCAAATTCAACCGCCGAATGCGTCATCTGTTTGCGACCGTATCCTAAGTTTTGGGCAACACAATTTCAATCTGGGCCCCCCCAGTGAGACGATTGGATATCTTCAACTCACCCAGGTAGCTGGCTACCAGATCGTTGACCACAGTCAATCCGATGCCATGGCCGGGCACAGACTCATCCATTCGCACACCACGAGCAAGCCTGGCTTGCGGATCAGCGAAACCTGGGCCATCGTCCGTCACCCGCATGCACATGGCATCCTCGTCAAGCCAGATTCGCAGGCAAACCTCGTGTACCGCCCATTTAGCGGCGTTATCGAGCAAGTTTCCCAAAATCTCGAACGCATCGCCTTCGTCCACACGCCAAGTCAACTCCGGCGGGCAGTCGATCACAAATGACAATTCCTTGTCCACATATACCTTGGCCATGGTGTCGCAGATCCTGTTTAGCAAAGGTGCAACTGTCAAATGGGGCGCAAACCGGGTGACTCCGCTGGCACCGGCGCGCCCCAATTGGTGACGCACGATGTCGTCCATGCGACTGACCTGTTGCGACACAGCAGCGGCCAATTCATCGGGCTGAGCCAATGAAGCGCGCATGGCCGCCAGCGGGGTCTTCAGACTATGGGCAAGGTCGTCAAGCGCGTCTTTGTACCGAGTTTGGCGGGCACGCTGCTGGTCAATGAGCAGATTAAGATTGTCGCCAAGCCCGGCAAGTTCAACTGGATAGCTTGCCTCAATCCGGGTTTGAGCGCCGGTCTCGATCTGCCGGATTTCCAAAGCCATCTGCCCAAGTGGCATCAATCCCCAACGCAGCACCAAGGTTTGCGTGATCAGCATGAGGAGGCCCGTCGCTACCAGCCAGCTCCAGAGGGTGCGCTCGAAGGTCGCCAACTCCCGATCAAACTCGACCTTGTCCTCCAGAACCGAGAAAACCAGACTGGCCACCTGGTCGTTCACAGCCCATTTAACTGCGTAGGCTGCGGCCAGAAACGCGCTGCCAGAAGCGACATGGTCATCGCCTTGCGCCGGTGTGGCATTGACCGCGTCAAACTGCCATTGACCAGTGACCTGACTTCGCTGAAACGGTGGATCAGTCCCCAGCGTTGACGGCGACTGCCACGATTGACCTTTGTTCAGGTTATTGATGCTGGCATACAGTCCCGATGCTGGCAAGGACAAACGAGGTTCAGCCAGCGACTTCGGCATGACCAACCCACCCGCTGAGTCCAGTTCAGCACCGGCCATCAACAAATAGATTGTGGTTTGCAATCGGGCAAAGTGCTGCGACCGGATGCCGTCAGCGTAAGCCTGTCGAACCGCCCAGCCAGCAACCGCCAAAAACGTGAGCAAGACCAGGAAAGCGCCCCATGCCAAACGAGAACGTATGGACGGCGGAGCGTTCACTGCAGTACGAAGCGGTAGCCTCGACCGCGCAGCGTTTCAATTGGGGCAGTTTTGCTCTCAGGGTCAAGTTTGCGCCGAAGTCGCCCGACCAAAACCTCCAGCACGTTGCTGTCTCGGTCCTCATCGTGCGGGTACAGGTAGTCAGACAACTCCTGTTTGCTCACCACCCTGGCACGTTCGCGCACCAAGTATTCGAGCACCCGGTACTCAAAGGTGGTCAGATCCAGGACCTCACCGTCGAGTCTCGCGGCTTGGGCCGAAAAATCGATCTCAAGTGCGCCCAGCCTAAGCACATTCGATGTCGCCTTCAGTGCACGTCGCAGCAGCGCCTTGACGCGAGCAGCCAGTTCCGGATAGTCGAAGGGCTTTACCAGGTAGTCGTCGGCACCGGTCTCCAGACCTTTGACTTTGTCCTGCCAACTGCCACGCGCCGTCAGTATCAAGATTGGCAGAGCCCGGCCTTCGGCGCGCAGGGTCTGGACCACAGCCAGTCCATTGAGCTTGGGAAGTCCCAGGTCCACGATGGCAAGATCTACCGGATACTCGCGGGCCTGAAACAGACCGTCTTCCCCATCTACTGCCGTGTCGACCCGGTAACCATCGGCCTCAAGCTGGCGTTTAACACCAAGCCGCAACACGGCATCATCTTCAATCAGCAACAAGCGCATGATCGATGACCTTGCAGGCCAATCAGAGCGTGCGCCCACTAGCGATATCAACCAGGATCACTTTGACTTCACCCTGCGGCATGAGCACTTTCACGCGCCAGACTGAACGACCATCGCGGTCGGTTTTATCCACCGCCAACACGCGCCCACCACTGATCTTCTGCACTGTTGCTGCCGCATCTTCGCGGCTGACATCTGCCAAGACGGGCGCTGTCAGGGTCATCAGCAAGGCGGTGGTCAGTGCAGTCAAGAATTTCATGGCAAGCTCAGGTATTACGTCACGGCTAGAGACAATGGTACTCTGGCCGACAGGTTGGCGCGTAGGATGTTGTCGGGACCAACTCCCCGTTTTGCACCAAGGAGTTGGGATGCGCGGCTAGGCACAAGACGCTCCGTTTAGCTGGCTAAACAAGCGTCTTGCAACAACGCAGTGCGCCCAAATCCGCCGACGCAAATTGGGAAAGCTATTTCTGACCACATCCTTACTGCATGATCGGGTCGACCGACACGCGCACTGGCAAACTGTTGCCCGGGTTGGATCGCATGAACGTGGTGTAGGTCTGGCCCCTGTATTCATAAGCAACTCGGTAACCTGTAAGGCGTGTTTGCGTGTCATACACGGTGCGGCAACTCTCGACTTCTCGCCGACTGAACGTGCGCGCAGGGCGTTCATACGGGGGACGGCGACCCTCGTTCTCGATGCGGTCACCGGCAATCGCGCCCAACACCACACCCAGAGCGGTTGCAGCGTCTTTGCCGGTGCCAGCACCGATTTGGTGGCCGATGACACCACCCGCCAAGCCGCCAACAATCGCGCCACCATACTGGCGTTCCTGGCCGACATGAGGTTCATAGGCGCTGCGGCCACCTCTTTCTTCGACCCAGTGCCTGCTGCACTCATTGCGTGGAACGTTGACGTTTTCGTATTGCGCTTCAGCGCTGCGAACACGGGCGCTGTCTGTGTAGGTTTCTGCCTGGGCACCAAACAATACACTGGCAAACACAGTGGCGAAGATGATTCGTTTCATAAAAGGCTCCTTGGGTTAGTACAGGTGACAGTTTGCGCGTCCGTGCATGAACCCAAGCTGAACAGAATCAATATTGTCGTTGCAGCCAGACCGGCGACCCCTTCGGCTGAAACAACAGAGTAAACACCAGTGGCGCTGAGATTTGGCAGGCCAACAAGTCGGATTTCAAGAACAGCATCCAAAACCGAGCCGCTGACAATTCTTCTGAAATCGAACATTCTTAACCACTACCATGGGGAAGTTTGGGTGACCATAGGCATCAGAATTTGGCTCTTCGTCATTGCCTGCGCAAACCAGTTTGAAAAATACACTGTAGCAGTGACGCTCGGTGGGACTCGAGGACAGTTCACTGACGTGATATCGATGAATCCTCGGGGTGGACGCACTCGCACATCTTCATAAAGAACTGGCGGATCATCAAAACACACGCCTGAATTGAAAGCGGCTCACATTGTGAGCCGCTTTGGTCTTTCTGACCCAATGGTCAACGCTCGAACTTAAACCAGCGAAGCCTTCTCAACCAATCGAATCGCAAGCCAATTTTTGGTTTTAGAGAT
>DAOSLL010000424.1:3293-4268 GCA_035368905.1 Rhodoferax sp. | reverse complement strand
TTGGACCAGGAATTGTATTATGTGGCATATGCCATTGCCATGGCAGGACGGTGGGGAGCGGCAAGACTACTGAGAGAGATTTTTAAAGAACATCGAGATCTGACAGTGGCTCGTTCAACTGCGATCAGGATCATTGAGCGCGTTGAAAGGACAAGGAAAACCGACCTAGAACGAGAAGTCCAGAAGAGAAAAATTTTATATTGATTTTTGAAAGCTTCCCCGAGCCAATTTACAGGTATTCCAATTCTTTTTGGCAGCAGAAGTTCTTCTGAGGCACTTTTAACCAGGAGAATTTGATGAAAACCAGTAAACAGTCTGATAGCAACCCTCTTGATCTAGGCACCTTGCCGTTCAACACAACGACCAGAGCGGCCGCACTCCTAATGGATGGCGCCGTGTCATCAACGCCCATGTATGACATGGCCAAGTGGCATCAGGCACATCACGCAATCGAATAGCGGTCTAGTCGGTCAATCGACCGATTGGGTTGAGTAAACCCAGACCGGGCAATCACACCAGTTCAGTTCATCACTGCTTTGCGATAAGCAAGGCGGATGGGAACACCACGCCCTTTTGTTACTGCAACCCGTTTGTCGTCACCTGCATCAGGTACTCCATCGCCGATTTCGGCATGTCCAAAACATTTGAGAAAACCATGAAAAAAACTAATCGTGAAAACCTTCCTGTCTGGTCTGCAGTGTATGGTGTCAAGCCAAATACGGTGATCGACTCACTTGAAAACTTGATGACCAGTGTCGCACTCAATGCGGGATGGTTCGAGTTGCTTTTTGGCTTGGATACATCACAGCGCGGATTTTTGTATGTCCAAACGCTCAAAGACAGCTTTTGGTTAAACGCCACACCCCGGGCAAACTCTAAAGCACGGAAATCACGCTGCAGCTTCAGTTGGGTGTATGCAATCGATGGCCTGCCGGTTGAGTTCTACAAAAACGGATACGAACCGACTGTGCTGAC
>DAOSLL010000424.1:0-3283 GCA_035368905.1 Rhodoferax sp. | reverse complement strand
ACAGGGCGGATTCGATATTGCTTATGGGTCAGATGCACGTGACCGTCAGTTTTTGCACGTTAAGGCGCAGGCAAGCAACATCAACCTGCTATTTCGCGATCCAGCGTCTGATTGCACTTCAGCTTGGAACCCCCTGCGGGCTGAAGTGGTGGTTGCAATGGGTACTCAACCCGTCGCTCCAAAGAAACATGAAACACCCTGCAACTTAGAGGTTTCTGAATTCGCCATACTCAAAAAGAAGCTCGGGTTGGATGGGTCGCATCCGGCATCTTGGTAACCGTACTTAACAGAACTTCACCCTGACCCTCAAGCCAAGCCTGGCGGATCTGATTGCAAAGGTCAGGCTTGGCCTCCAACCCAAATCAAAGAATGAATCAAATGAAACAAAACCTGTTGAATGCTGAGACACCTGAGACTTCTTCCAAATTTGGTGAGGATATGCGTTCGCTGATCACCGCGAAGGTTATCTCGACTTGCGCTAACACATCCGAAAAGGGCAGCGGTCCAGTCACTCAAGGACCTGGTAGTCGTTCTCCGCAGGTCGGAAAAGCGCCCACTGCTTTTGTTCCCCTGGAATTGGAAACACGCTTTGCCGTGGGTACTGAGGTCGCGGCCTTTCATTGCAACCGCCGCCCACAAACATTGCGCGCATGGGCTTGCCGCGAAAACGGGCCAATGCGCCCGATAAACGTAAACGGACGGCTAGCATGGCCCGTGAGTGAAATCCGCCGTGTACTTGGTTGCCCAACCCCGTCCATTGGAAAAAAGCGCCCCGAGGGCTCATGAAGTGGTAGCACCCCAATCAGCACTCAGGTGCTCTTTGGGAAGCGAGTCAACATTCCAACCCATTACAGGACATGTCCTGGCGGCAGGTCAAAACAAAATACAAGCGAGAAAAACCAAATGCATTTATTAGCCATTGAAGCAACCCACTCTATCGGGGCACCAATCGACAAGCACATTTCGCCTGATACATGCATTTTGACTGATGCTGTTACTGGAGCGCCAGTCGATCATCAAGATCATTCAGATGATCCCAAAGCCAGTGCCGTTGCCACCGTCAACCCAACCGTGATGGTCTCTTGCGCCACAGATTCCGTCGAACGCCGTGTCGAGCAGACTGAGTTCAAGGCCGAAACACGTCCGAGCATTTGCGTAAGGCCTGGCCACCTTCAGGAAATGATCGGCGAAGCCGCGCATCACCTGGCCATGACAGGCAATTTTTTCCAATATGAAGGGGCAACCGTAGCGATACATATCGACGCGGCATCTGGTGAGTCTGGCATCCAAGCCCTGCAACCGATGGATATGGCTTATGCCATGGATGGTGTGATGGTCTGGCAGAAAGAAGACAAGCGCAGCAAATCCTGGTCAAAAATTGACCCGCCTGAGCGAATTTGCAAGATGCTGACCACCATCACCAAACATGGGCAATTGCCTGTCCTGAACGGATTGACCCGTCAGCCATTTCTGCGCCCGGACGGTTCGCTATGCACAAACAGCGGGTACGACTCTGCAACGGGCCTCTACGGCGTTTTTGATGCCAACGATTTTGACGTGCCTGAAATGCCATCCCGCAGGCAGGCTGAAGAGGCGTTGACGCTATTGCAGGGTTTACTGAATGAGTTTTCATTTGCATCTGAAAGTGACCAAAGCGCGGCATTGGCGGCCATGTTGACCGCAGCGATACGTAGCAGCTTTGCCGCGGCGCTTATGTTTCATGTCCGGGCACCGCAGATCGCGTCCGGTAAAACCTATCTGTGTGAAATCATCACTGCGTTCGCTTCACCACAACCGGGCAGCCCCATTGGATTTCCCAACAGCAATGACGAATGCAGCAAACTGTTGGTGGCGGAGCTGTTGTGCTCACCTGCGGTCATTGAGTTCGACAATTTGACAAGCGACATAAAACCGTACAAAAGTCTCTGCACGGCGCTCACCAGCGGACGTATGAAGGGTCGTATTTTGGGAGTTTCAGATATGGCCAAGGTTGGCACGCGGACACTTTTCCTGAGCAGTGGCAACAACGTCGGCCCCGTCGCTGACATGGCCCGCCGCTGTGTGACCATTCATCTGGACCCAAAATGCGAGGTGCCCGCGACGCGCACCTACAAGAATCCCAACTTGATCGCCGAGGTGTTACGTGCCAGGGGTCGCTACGTCAGTGCGGCTCTGACCATCGTTCGCGCGTGGATCACCGCTGGACGGCCGACTACAGAGTGCAAGCCGGTAAACAGTTTCGGTGAATGGACAGCACTTTGCCGTCAACCATTGCTGTGGCTGAACCAACCCGATCCAGCGACATCGGTGTTTAACGGCATGGCGGAAGATCCAGAGAATGAAATTACAGGACAGTTTCTCGGAAGCTGGTTCGCGCTTTTTGGTGACAAGGCGATGTTGGTGCGTGACGCTATTTCGCATTCGGGTCACCTGAGTCAGGACGCAGAAGAATTCAAAGAGGTCATGTATGAGGTAGCCGGTGAGAGGGGAAAGATCAACAGCCGCAAGGCCGGTCACTGGATGAAGCGGCACGAAGGTCGGGTTGTCAACGGTCTGCGTCTGACGAGGTGCCCCAAGACTCGCAACGTTGAAAGCTGGCGGGTGGAGTCGGTTTAGTCGGTTTAGTCGGTTTAGTCGGTTCCTGATTTCGCATTAAGCAAAAGTGCCATGAAATGCGTGTGATCCAAAGACTGCCAGTGATATTTGTCAAATGAGATTGATCGTCACGGGCACCATCTTTTCAGGTGGTCAGTGACGGAAGCCAGACCATCGAAATGGCTTGGGTGCGCCAGTTTGAGCCAGGCAGGCACTATTTTCCGCACATCACAAATTTTGCATTTCAATAGCCGCCGTCATCGTTGGAGCCATCAACCTCGAACTCAGTGATTCGGATGAGGCAGCGCCAACACCGCGAATTCATTGGCGCTATTTCCTTTCATTTTGAGGAACTCAATCAAGCGTTTGGTCGGGGCAAGTTCAGGGCCATCAATGATCGGCTTGGGATTTTCAAGGTATCGACCAACTGGAATGCTGGCTTGAATTCGCCTTGTCGCTCTGCACATACGAAAGCCTATTGGTTTTCAGAAGCTGTAGAAAATGCAAGGCGGTCCTATTTGTGCAGTATTACGCCATCGGGGACCAAGCTACGCATGATGAGCGGGAGTGTATTGAAGTCTTTGCCCAAAGCGGTAGCATCCAAGGACGTTTCTGGGGTTACGACGACCGCCTGGAGTCACGCAACTGACCTTAACCGGGTGAGCGTTGACTTGCAGTTGTTGCTACA
>DAOSLL010000423.1:1125-4268 GCA_035368905.1 Rhodoferax sp. | reverse complement strand
TGAAAGAGTGCGCACTAAGCAGAAGGACTTGGCAGCAATTCTTGAGGTGCCACTTCAGCGCGTAAAAAGACTTACAGGCGGTGAGGTTCAGAAGCTCACGCCGGACGAAACCCGGCGCCTGGTCCAAACGCTGAACCTCAGTGCGCACTGGCTGGCGACCGGGGAAGGCCCCATGTTCAATACCCAGGGTGGCCAGAAGCTGGGCGAAACACTGACGCAGCTCCGGCTGACGACAGCGCGCCTGACCGAAATGGAGGTCGATGAGCCTGTGGCATCAGCCGTCGTCAGCATCGTCCTTGGCGTGGCCGACAAAGACTCACATTCGCTCAGGGAAGGTCTGATACAGGCTGCCAATGCCATGCAAACGCCCGATGAGCGTGCATTGCTCGACACCTACCGTCGCTGCACACCACAGGCCCGCGCCAATCTGATTCAGACAGCGGCGCTGCTATCAGCAGGCATGGCCGCCCCCGACTGCGCCCCCAAGCGCATCACCAAGGCGCCGCCAAGGCGAGTGCACCAGGTCGTCACCGCCCAGGTAGGCGGCCATGTGGTAAGCGGCAACCTCAACATCAACAGCCACAACACCAAAAAATAAAACAGTGGCCCGGGGAGACAACAGACAGTGACCAAGTCAGTCCACCAAACCATCAATGCCTCGGTGCACGGCAATGTGGCGGAAGGCAATATCACCATCCAGCAGACGATCCATCACCACGGCTTGCTGTCTGTGGGCTGTGGTGCGCCGACGCCCACCCGCAGCCGGTGTGCCCGGATGTGGTGCATGTTGCTGGTGGTGACGCTGTTGCTGTGTGCCGTAGCGCTGGCCGTTGTCCTGGCAGCGCAGCCCGCGGCCCCCGCGCCAAGCTCTGGCGGATGGCCTGCGCCCACGGTGCCACTGCGGCCAGTGACATCCAGCGCCATTGTGGCCATGGGCTACGACCCGATCACGCAGCAGCTCTACATCGTCTTCACCAGCAGCCCTAAACCCTACACCTATTGCGCCGTTCCCGCGCCTGTGTTTGATGCCTTCATGGCAGCCACTTCAAAAGGCGCGTATTTCCACCAGGCGGTGCGCGGGCGGTTTGGGTGCTGAGTTTGTCTTTACCAAGGAGTCAGTCATGAAAAAAACCTGTATCAAGTGCAACCACGTCAATTTGTCCGCTACGGGTGATGACACCGAAGCCTGCCCGGCGTGCGGTGTCATTTATGCAAAAGCACAGCCCCCTTTGGCGCGCCCGGCAGTGACACCCAGTGTGAAGCGCGCGCAGCGCAATGAGCCGTTCATCGACCGCCTGCGCGATGAAAGTCTCTACCCAACATTTCGCCAGGTCGTGACGATCTTCCATGTGTTGGGCCAAATACTGGCTGTGCTGTTTTTTCTGGGCGGCTTGGTTAGTGGTTACAAAATGGGCAACACCGGCATGATGGTTGGATCCACCATTGGTGCCATTTTTATGTCGGTCTTTTTTCGGGTGGCAAAAGAGGCATCGCTGATGCTGGCAGATATGAGCGATGCAACGGTGCGGTTGGCGCAACGGGCGGATGCTGACAGCAGTTTTTAAAGCATCACCACGCGAAAAATGGAGGTCAGCCATGAATTTAAATCCAAAGATCATTTTGGGTGCTATTGCGTTGCTGGTCGCGTTGTCTATTGGTGGCAACATCATTCACAACATTGAGGCGAACAGCGCGCAGGCGGAAGCAGAGGCAGCCCGGGCTGCCAAGGCGAAGCTGGTTCAGGAAAAGCGTGATGCCTTGATGACTGAATTTCACGGTAATAGGTCTGCGCTCATCTCAGAATCTCAGCAGGCAATTAGTCAAGGTGATCCCGCAACAGCGCAGAAGGCGCTTTCAAAATTTGCATCACTCGATGACCCGGATGTAAAACACCTTTTGCAGGTGGCTGGTGATAGGTTGCAAGCGGCGCAGACGATTAAAAAATTGTCAGATGAGCTCACCAACAAGCCAGACAAGGTGCGGGCGCTGGCGATCTATACGGAGCTGGCTCGTTTGGAGCCATCCAATCCGCTTTGGCGCGCTCTGATTGAGGAAAACACACCCATCGTCGCAGCCATCAAAGCACGGCTGGCAGCAGCAGAAAAGGTAGCGGCGCGAAAGGATGCGGTTAAACGGTTGTTCAGCGTTTCTGATGGATCTGTTTACGCGGTTGAAGTGGGCATCAAAGCTCGACTGAAAGACCCAGATTCCTATAAACACGTTGAGACAAGAGCCAGTGATCCGGGTGTGGGCGATGTGACGGTATTTACGCAGTACCGGGCTAGAAATTCTTTCAACGCTGTGGTACCGGGCTTGGCAACCGCTGTTGTTTCGCCGTCAGGTGAGTTGGTTTCATTGGAGTTGCATAAGTGACATCGTGAAGGCAGGCTGGTAATTTTTATAGCACCCCGCGCAAGCCGCATCCGGGCTGTCGGCCGATTTGGCTTGAAGCTTTTTTAACCAGGAGTGAATATGGAAATGATCAGAGTCAGTTCGAGCGCCATCAGTGCGGTGGGCTATGAGCCCAGCACACAACAGATGACGATCAAATTTACCCAGGGGCAAAGCTACACGTTCTGCCGGGTTCCAGCCGCCGTGTTTGATGGCTTGATGCGATCAGGCTCCAAGGGCAGCTATTACGACAGTCACATCAAGGGGCGCTACCGCTGTTAACCGTGCGCAGTGCGGCCTGTAGCACGGCCAGTTGCGCCATTTCATGGGTGTGGTCGATGCGCCAACTGGTGTCTGTGACCACCGCGTCTGGCAGGTCTGTGGCAATCGTGCCATGGCTGGCGCACAGGGCCAGGCCAATGTCTGTGATGGCCTGCTCAATGCAGGGTTGCGCGGGGGGCACTTGTGCGCTACGGCATTCAAAGTCAGCGGCTAATGGCCCCTGTGGCCAAGGAAAAAGCGCTGTCGGCAATCGCTGCCGAAATTCAGCGCAGTCATCCCCTTCTGCAACTGCGGCACTGACCGCCTGGTGCAGCGTGGCCAATTGCGCTGCTGGCAAGCTTGCGGCAACACTGAAGGCCCTGGCGTGTGCGGTTTCACAGATTTGTTTGATGGCTTGAATCTCCCGAACAGCAGCTTTGGCATCGCGCCGCTCTGACCAGCGGATGAAGGCATACCCCGCAATCGTTACG
>DAOSLL010000423.1:0-1115 GCA_035368905.1 Rhodoferax sp. | reverse complement strand
CGCCGACAACGCCACAAAAATATAGTAGGAGATCCATTCGAGTTACCTTTGATTCGTTTAAAGAACTGGGTTCATCGCAAAAGAAGCAACTGAACCGCCTGCTGGCTTGCGCGGCCCTTTGGTGCAGCTTGCCAGCACGCCCTGATCATCAGGCTCTGGCGGGTTTGGGCGCGGTGTACGGCTTTGCACGCGTGACAGCAGATCGGCGCAAATTCGCCCGGCATCTGCCGCCACCGGTACCCGGCGCAGATTGACGGCACCGGCAGCCAGCGCAAGTGCAGAGATGTCGGAGAAGATGGCGGCAGAAGTCATTGCAGCACCCCATCAGCGTTTACGCAGCGGTGCTTGTTGTCACTGATATTGAGCAACCGCGCCGCTTGATGACAGGCGGCACCGCTGCTGAAGCTGGCAAGTTGGCGCCAGTCGTATTGTGCCGTTTGGTGGTGGCCGGCGACCAGTGACTGCGCCCCCACAAAGGTCCAGATTAACAGGAATGTCATTTTGAAAAGCTGCTGACTTTTCTCTACTTGGGCATCTCAATGTCCGGCACCATGGCAAGCGGCTTGAAGACCACACGGTATTGGTACGTGCTGGCCGGTGCCGCGTCCAGTTGCTCAACAAAGTACGTCACATTGTCAGACAGGCCAAGAAAGTGCTTTTTGTAGGAGCTGGGGCCGGTTTTGCAGGTGATGGATAGCTGCCGGTGCGGATCTTGATTGCCCAGTGAACACTGCCCCTGTATGGTCAGCATGTAGTCTGCGGTGATGCCGTTGTAGAAGACGATTCGCCGGGTTACCTCAAATTGGTCGGCGGCTTTTGACATGTTTCTTGACGCTACATCGGCATCGCTTCCGCACGCACCAAGACCTGCCATGACGACTGCCGCAATAAGTATCGTCACCATTTTGAAAAAAGTAGATTTCATGAATTTGTCGGGTTGATTTGCTGAAAGGCTTTGAGTTTCCGCTTCGCCGCACCGCGCCGTAATGTGCCCCGGTTCCAATTACAAACCCTGGCGCGCGCGCGACAGTTGGGGCCATGGCAGACCCCAACCGTTCCTTGATCGCAGTCTTAGTGCTATCCGCCGCAGGCGTGGTAGGCATCGCCCTGGACGA
>DAOSLL010000422.1:0-4271 GCA_035368905.1 Rhodoferax sp. | reverse complement strand
CGCGCAGCGTGTTGTCGGGGTGGTTGTAGCCACGGCGCACACCTTCGTTGATGGCATCGTCAAGTGAACCGGTGAAGCCGTCCCAGCGCAGGTCCATGCCAACTTTGAGAAACACGTTGACGATGCCGGTGTCCTGGCAAATCGGCCGATGGCCTTCTGCCGACATCTTGCTGTTGGTCAAAATTTGCGCAATGGCATCTTTGGCGGCAGCACTTTGCTCGCGCTCATAGGCACGCGCCAAGTGCGCAATGTAGTCAGCAGGGTGGTAATAGCTGATGTATTGCAGGGCGGCGGCAATGGATTCGATAAGGTCGGCTTGGCGAATGGTGCTCATTGAGGGGTTCCTTTGAAGGCTTGCGAAGAGGGGGTAGGCGCGAAAAATCGGTTCATGAACGAAGTTTAACCAACCCGCCCCAACGCTAGCCTGACGCGTCGGCCAGGTGCTTAAGGGTGGGGCACGGGTGTCGGGGATGGCAGTGGCGCAGCAACGTCTGCGGGTAGCGGCGCAATCGAATGCAGGCCCAGGTGCAGTGCCACCTTGGCCAGCAGATGCGCCGATATCGGTGCCGTGATGAACAGAAACAGCGTCACCAATATCTCATGCAGGCTCAGGCCGGTGCCGGTGATGCTGAAAAAAACCGAGGAGGCGATCAACAGGCAGCCCACGCCGAGCGTGCTGGCCTTGGTGGGGCCGTGCAGCCGGGTGTAAAAATCCTTGAACCGCACCAGACTGAGCGAGCCAATGAAGGTGAACACCGCACCGGCCAGCACCAGGACAGACAGCAGGACTTCGGTGCTGGTGTTCATTCGATGATGTCTCCGCGCAGCAGGAATTTCGACAATGCCACGGTGCCGACAAAGCCCATCAAGGCAATCAGCAGTGCTGCCTCAAAATACAGCGGACTGGCCAACTTAATGCCCAGCAGCACCAGCAGGGCGATGGCATTGATGTAGAGCGTATCAAGCGCCAGAATCCGGTCGGCCGCACTCGGACCTTTGAGCAGCCTGAAAAAACTCAGTGCAAAAGCGGCGGCGACCAAGGCGAAGGCCAAAGCGAGGGCGGCAGTCAGCATTCAAAAATCTCCTTCAGCGGGGCCTCGAAACGCGTTTTGATGGTGGCAATCAGGGCTTGCGGGTCCTGGCAGTCAAGCGCATGGATCAGCAAATAGCGCTGGTCTTCAGACAAGCGCGCCGACACCGTGCCAGGTGTCAGGCAGATGATATTGGCCAGCAGGCTGATGGCCAGTTCGTTGCGCAAGTCCAGTGGCACCTGCACAAACATCGGGTGCAGCGCCGGTGGCCCGGCCAGCACCAATCGCGCCACCGCCAGGTTGCCAATCAGCACGTCATGAAAAAACACACCGACAAAGCGCAGCAGTGCGCCCGGGCGATAGAGCCGCACCGGCTCTGGCCAGAAGGTCTGGGTAAACAACGGAATGGCCCAGCCCAGCAGCAGGCCCAGCATGATTTGCCCCGGTGTTGCGCTGTTGTTGAGCAGCAGCCAGACGACCGTCAGAGCTGGTGTCAGCAGGGGGTGTGGCAGCCAGCGCTTCATCGGCCAGCCCCCAATACTGCCTGGATGTAAAGCGCGGGGTCAGCGAGTTGTGCTGCCGTGGCCTGAACATAGTCAAGCACCGGGCCAGCCCCGGCGGTGAGCGCCAGGATCAGCCCGATCAAGCCGCCAATGGCGAGCAGTTCATGCGCTGCAAGGGGCACAAGGGGGGCAACGGGCGTGCCTGCCAGGTTGCCGGTTCGGGCCAGCGCTGCTGTGGTGTTGAAAAACAGCGCGCTGCCAGCCCTGGCCAGCGCCATGACACTGGCCAGCGCTGCCAGCAAAATGACGGCCCAGACCCAAGGGTGTTGTGGTGTTGCTCGCAGGATCAGAAACTTGCCGACAAAACCCGACAGCGGCGGCAAGCCGGCAGCGGCAATGGCGGCGAAAAAAAACAGGCTACCCCACAGCGCGTGCTGCGCCATGTCGGCATCTGGCGTAAAGCGGTCGCCGGCCAGCGGGCGGCGGCGGCGAATGGCGTCGGCCAGCAAGAACAACAAGGCCGCCGAAAAGCTGCTGTGGACCAGGTAATACAGCCCGGCCGCAATGCCCGGCAGGCCCAGCGCCAGGGCGGCAAGCAAGGTGCCAACCGAGGCCACCACCAGGTAAGCGGCCATCTGGCCCAGGTTTTGGGCTGCCAGCACTCCCAGCGTCGCCAGTGTCAGGGTCGCCATTGCCAGCGGTAACAGCCATGGATCAAACAGGCCAGCCAGTTCCCCGCCGCTGCTGCCAAACAGCAGGGTGTGGGTGCGCAAAATGGCATAAATGCCGACCTTGGTCATGATCGCGAACAGGGCCGCCACCGCAGCAGATGTGTTTGCGTAGGCAGCGGGCAGCCACAAATGCAGTGGCACCAAGGCGGCCTTGAGGCCAAACACCGCCAGCAGCAGCAAGCCGCCAGCGCGGGCCAGCCCCAGATTGTCGGCTGGCAGGCGGGCCGCCTTGGCCGCCAGATCTGCCAGATTCAGGCTGCCCAGCGCACTGTAAATCAGGCCAGCGGCAAACAAAAATACGGTGGAGCCGAGCAGGTTCATCACCACATAATGCAGCCCGGCGCGGGTGCGCAGCGGCCCGCCGCCGTGCAAGGCCAGTCCGTAGGAGGCAATCAGCAAAATCTCGAAAAACACAAACAGGTTGAACAAATCGCCAGTCAGGAAGGCACCTGCGAGACCGCACAACTGCATCTGGAACAGCACATGAAAATGCCGCCCCTGCCTGTCGCTGCCGCCCAGCGCATAGACCAGCGCGCACAGGGCCAGTAAACTGGTCAACAGCAGCATCCAGGCCGCCAGACGATCCGCCACCAGCACAATGCCCCAGGGGGCCGGCCAGTTACCCAGCCGATAGACCAGCATCTGGCCATCGGCCACCTGCAGCAGCAAGGCGATGGTCAAGCCGAGCTGCAACAGCCCGGCCAGCAGCGCCAGGCTGCGCTGCATGACCATCGACTGGTCGCGCAGCAGCAACAGCAGCACGCCTGCCGCAAACGGCAGCAATACCGGGGCAATGACCAGGTGATCGAGCCAGTTCAGGACCGTCGTCATGACTGACCTGCACTGTCACGGCCATCGACATGGTCGTTGCCCAATTCGGCGCGGGTGCGTAAGCTGAGCATGATGACAAAAGCCGTCATGGCAAAGCCAATGACGATGGCCGTCAGCACCAGCGCCTGCGGCAGCGGGTCGGCATGGCTGGCGGCAGCGCCAATTACCGGCGGCAGGCCTACCACCAGCCGACCAGTGGCAAACAAAAACAGGTTGACACTGTAGGACAGCAGGGTCAGGCCCAGCACCACCGCAAAAGTGCGCGCCCGCAGCACCAGATAGACCCCGCAGCCGGTCAGCGTGCCAATCGTCAGTGCGATCAGGGCTTCCATCAAGTCGCTGCCTCGTCATGGCTGGCGCGGTGGGCCAGGCCAAGATTGATCAGGATCAGCAGCGTCGCGCCGACCACCACCAGGTACACGCCCAGATCGAAAGCCATGGCCGAAGCCAGCTCCAGTTCGCCCACCAGCGGCAAATCAAAGTGGCCAAACGCCGAGGTCAAGAAGGGGCGGCCAAAGACCCAACTGCCCGCGCCGGTGAGCAGCGCCATGACCAGGCCGGCAGCGATCCAGGGGTGGGTGCGGGCCGGCACGCGGGCGTGCATCCAGTCCACCCCATTGGCCAGGTACTGCATGATCAGGGCGATGGCGGTGATCAGGCCGGCAATAAAGCCGCCGCCGGGCAGGTTGTGGCCACGCAGAAAGACAAACACCGATACCAGCAGCGCCAGCGGCAGCAGCAGGCGGGCAAAGGTCGCCATGATGACCGGATGGGTGTCCTTGTCCCAGGCTCGCCCCAGCGCATCGTGGGTCGGGCCGGGCAGACGCAGGTTTTCCAGCAGGGCAAAGATGCCGAGTGCCGCCAGCGCCAGCACGGTGATTTCGCCAAAGGTGTCAAAGCCGCGAAAATCCACCAGAATCACATTGACCACGTTGTGGCCGCCGCCACCCGGCACGCTCTGCCGAATGAAGAAGTCGGCAATCGAGTCCACCGGCCGGGTCAACACCGCCCAGGCCAAGGCAGCCGTGCCAAGCCCCGCCGCCATAGCGATGCAGCCATCGCGCCAGCGTTGGCCCGTGCTGGATTCGCGTGGTGTGGTGGTCGGCAGAAAATACAGTGCCAGCAGCAGCAGCACGATCGTCACCACCTCGACTGCGAGCTGCGTCAGCGCTAGG
>DAOSLL010000421.1:0-4272 GCA_035368905.1 Rhodoferax sp. | reverse complement strand
CGCAGAAGATCCACCGCGCCCATACCGAGCCCGCCGCGCACGAGGAGATCCTGGGCCTGGAGCACTTCGACAAGGTCATCAACGTCGACCAGTCGCCGATCGGCCGCACGCCGCGCAGCAACCCGGCCACCTACACCGGCCTGTTCACGCCGATTCGCGAATTGATGAGCGAGGTACCCACGGCGCGCGAGCGCGGCTACGGCCCCGGGCGCTTCAGCTTCAATGTCAGCCAGGCGGCAGGCGGCGGGCGCTGCGAGGCTTGCGAGGGCGACGGCATGGTGAAGGTCGAAATGCACTTTTTGCCCGATGTTTACGTGTCCTGCGATGTCTGCGCCGGCAAGCGCTACAACCGCGAAACCCTGGAAGTGCTCTACAAGGGCAAAAATATCGCGCAGGTGCTGGATTTGACGGTGGAAGCGGCGTTTGAGTTCTTCAAGGCCGTGCCAACCATCGCACGCAAGCTGCATACCCTGCTCGATGTCGGCCTGAGCTATATCCGCCTGGGGCAGGCGGCGACGACCCTGTCGGGTGGCGAGGCGCAGCGCGTCAAGCTGGCGCTCGAACTCAGCAAGCGCGACACCGGTCGCACGCTCTACATTCTGGACGAACCGACCACCGGCCTGCACTTTGCCGACATCAAGTTGCTGCTCAAGGTGTTGCACCAGTTGCGCGATGCAGGCAACACCATCGTGGTGATCGAGCACAACCTCGATGTCATCAAGACCGCAGACTGGCTGATCGACATGGGCCCCGAGGGTGGCAGCGGGGGCGGCACGGTGGTTGGCATCGGCACCCCCGAGGCGCTGGCCGCCAACCCGGCCAGCCACACCGGCCGCTACCTGGCGCGCTTGCTGTAATCGCTGGACTCGCCGTAGTAGCGCGACTGTTGCAATGGCGCGGCGATGGATCGGTGCAAGTCGCCTCTGAAAATGCCGACAGTGCGCCATAACGGTTTGGCCAGACCGTCCTGATATGACTGGAATTTGATCGGCGCATCGGCACTGCATGGGTTTGCTGCGCGCTGGGCCAACTTGCAACAGGCCAGCCGGGTTCAGTAGTGACGACCTGGAAACGCAATTAGACTAGCGTCATGAAAAAGCTGTTGCGCGACTTATCATTTCTTAGCGGGCTGCGTGACCGCCAGGCGATGGACTTCGCGCTTGTCAAGCTGGTCGCGCAGAGTGACTTGTGGTGCTTCAGCGTGGTGCGTTTGCTGCGTGCCGTCGGTCCGGAAGACGAGCAGCACTGGGTCACCCTGGGTAAACTGGACCGCCAGCACAGCATCCCCGAGCGCGACCGTTTCTGGTTCGACTCCAGCTCGCTGCCACGCCTGTCGGACTTTGCCCAGCGCGAAGCGGCCATCGTTACCGAGGAAGTGGTGCGCAGCGGCCACGGCCCGTTCATCACCGTTTTCCCGATCGACACCCAGGCCAGCGTCTGCAGCGTGCTTGAAGTCGAGTCGGCCGAACCGGTGTCCGCTGACACCGAAGCCCTGATCGACAGCGTGCTGCATCTGTACGAAAACCTGCAAGGCTTGCTGGACTATGGTGAACGTGACACCTTGACCGAGCTGCTCAATCGCAAGACCTTTGACGGAGCCTTTTTGCGCGCCGCACAAACCCAGGACGAGCCGCCTGACCCCGAGCGGCCGGACCGACGGCTGATTCAGGCAGCAAGCACTTACTGGCTGGCCGTCATTGACATTGACCATTTCAAACAGGTCAATGACAACTTTGGCCACCTGATTGGCGACGAGGTGCTGCTGCTGTTAGCCCGGCAAATGCGCAGCAATTTCCGCTTTCATGACCAGTTGTACCGGTTTGGCGGCGAAGAGTTTGTCGTGCTGATGCGCTGCGCCGACCATCCCGATGCGCTGGCTGTGCTGGAGCGTTTTCGTTGCCAGATCGAACAGCACGCGTTCCCGCAGGTCGGGCGTATCACCATCAGCATCGGCTTCGCTCCGCTGCGCGACAACGACACCCCCAGCGGCGCTTTTGACCGCGCCGACAAAGCGGTCTATTACGCCAAAAGCCATGGCCGCAACCAGACCTGCAGTTTTACTGCGCTGGTCGAGGCGGGCGAGTTGGTGGAGTCGTCGGACGGCGGCGAAGATATTGACTTTTTTTAGGAACATGTTGTGCACACCCGACTCGAAGACCTGAAATCCACTGGTGCCCGGCGCAACAAAGTCGTCAGCGCAGCAGAAGCCGTGCGACTGATCCACGATGGCGACACGGTGGCCACCGGCGGCTTTGTCGGCATCGGCTTTGCCGAAGAAGTGGCAGTGGCCATTGAGGCGCAATTCTTGCAGTCACAAGCCGATGACGGGCAGGGTTCGCCAAAAGGCCTGACCTTGATTTATGCCGCCGGTCAGGGCGACGGCCAGACCCGCGGCCTGAACCACTTTGGCCATGTCGGCCTGGTGCGTCGCGTCATTGGCGGCCATTGGGGCCTGGTGCCTTCGCTGCAAGAACTGGCCATCAACAACCAGATCGAGGCCTACAACCTGCCGCAAGGGGTGATTACCCACCTGTTTCGTGACATTGCGGCTGGCAAACCCGGCACGTTGACCCATGTCGGCCTCGACACCTTTGTTGACCCGATCTTTGGCGGTGGCAAGATCAACCAATGCACCACCCATGACCTGGTGCGCCGCATGCAGATCGACGGGCGCGACTACCTGTTTTACCAGGCCATGCCGATTCATGTGGGCATCATCCGCGCCACCACGGCCGACCCCGATGGCAACCTGAGCATGGAGCGCGAAGCCCTGACCCTGGAGGCACTGGCCATTGCCATGGCGGCCCACAACAGCGGCGGCATCGTGATCGCCCAGGTCGAGCGGCTGGCCGAAAGCAACACGCTGCATTCGCGCAGCGTCAAGATTCCCGGCGTGCTGGTCGATGCGGTGGTGGTCGCCACCAACCCGGCCTACCACATGCAAACCTTTTCCGAGGCCTACAACCCGGCCTACTCGGGCGAAATCCGCGTGCCAATGAACCTGATCGAGCCAATGGCCCTGAGCGAGCGCAAGGTCATCGCCCGCCGTGCTGCGCTCGAACTCAGGCCCAACAGCGTGGTCAACCTGGGCATCGGCATGCCCGAAGGTGTTGCCAACGTGGCCGCCGAAGAGCGGCTGTCTGACCTGCTGACCCTGACCGCCGAGCCCGGGGTGATTGGCGGCGTGCCGGCCGGGGGCCTGAGTTTTGGCGCAGCGGTCAATGCCCAGGCGGTGATTGACCAGCCCAACCAGTTTGATTTTTATGACGGCGGCGGTCTCGATGTGGCGGTGCTGGGTCTGGCGCAGGCCGATGCCCAGGGCAACCTCAACGTCAGCAAATTCGGCACTCGCCTGTCAGGTGCCGGAGGCTTCATCAACATCAGCCAGAACGCCAAGAAAGTGGTGTTTGTGGGCACCTTCACCGCGGGCAAGCTGCAATTGCAGATCGCCGATGGCCAGCTCAACATTGAGGTCGAGGGCCTCCAGCACAAGTTTGTCCAGCAGGTGGAACACCGCACCTTCAGCGCCCGCGAAGCAATTGCCCGCAAAAGGCAGGTGGTTTATGTGACTGAGCGCTGCGTGTTCCGCCTGGCTGGCAGCGTCGAACAGCCAGCGCTCGAACTGGTTGAAATTGCGCCAGGTGTTGATCTGCAACGCGATGTGCTGGCGCAGATGGACTTTGTGCCTTTGATCAGCCCGCAACTCAAGCTGATGGATGCCGCGCTGTTCCAGCCCGAGCCGATGGGCCTGCGCGAGCGGTTGCTGGAGACACCGCTGACGCAGCGGCTGGACCTGAACCGCGAACACCGCACGCTGTTCATCAACTTCGAGGGCCTGTCGGTGGACAGCGCCGAAGACATCAACGCGATTGAGACCCACGTCACCCACCTGCTGGCACCGCTTGGACACCGGGTGGCGGTGGTGGTGAATTACGACAGTTTCACCATTTTGCCGCCGCTACTCGATGCCTATACCGACATGGTGCAGCGTCTCAAGCGCCAGTTTTACAGCCGGGTGACACGTTACGGCACCGGTGGCTTCTTGAAGGCCCGGCTGGAAGCCAGTGGTTCACCACCGCTTGCCGACAACCCCTGAAGCCAGCCATCAGAAGCGGCTTTTTGATATTGTTTTTATAGCTGCCAGCGCACATTCCAAAAGGGATAGAGGCCTATTTGGCACTTATTTATGCCGGTACTGTAGCCCCACGCTGCTAGCGCGCTGCAGCCAGCATCGCACGCGCTTGCAGGGCTTGCTGGCGCGCTGCGGCGGCA
>DAOSLL010000420.1:0-4276 GCA_035368905.1 Rhodoferax sp. | reverse complement strand
CTGAGGGCCTACGCCGAGGTCTATGCGCAAGACGACAACCAGGAAAAGTTTGCCAAAGACTTTATCGCTGCCTGGACCAAGGTCATGAACGCGGACCGCTTTGATCTGGCTCAATGATGTGGTCAGAAAAAACTTCCCCCACTTGCACTGGCGGATTTGGGCGCACGGCGGCGTTGCAAGGCGCTTGCTTAGCCAGTTGTACGGCGCGTCTTGCGCCTGGCCGTGCAGCCCAAGTTCCTGGTGCAAAACGGGGAGTTATTCACGACCAGATCCTCAGCGCCAACGGGCCTGACCGCTGAGCGCCAGGCAGATCGCGACAGCTTGTCATGCCCGCAGGCTTTGCGGCCAAATGGTTGGTCAGCACGCATCAAACCGCTTGCGGCAGGCCAGCCATCATTGTCGCTGCGACCAGTTTTGCCGTTTTGGCTGGTGATGGCGATGGCCATGGCGCACCTTCGACTGACGGGGTGGTTGAGGCGGTGATGCCCGCCCTGCGCATGCCGACTCGCCAATGACCAGGCTGCCAAAACACCAGCGTTTGCGTCTTAGCTTGATGTCGTGCGGTGGCCGGGCATGACGAATTGCCCGGTACGATTGGCGCATTCCCTACCATTTTGTCACGTTCAACAATGCCCAACATTTCCGCACAACCACTGATCCTGATTGAGGATGAACTCGACCTGCTTGCCAGTTTGGTTCCACTGCCTGGCGCGCAACTGATTGAATTGGGCTGTGGTGCAGCACGCCTGGCAGCGGACCTGCTGCTTCGCCACCCGGATGCTCGCGTCACCGGTCTTGAGGTCGATGAGCGCCAGATGGCCAAAAACCTTGCCGCACCCGCCACAATCGGGCTGAACTTCGTCAATGCCGGTGCACAGGCCATTCCGTTTGCCGATGGCAGCTTTGACGGCGCGTTGATGCTCAAGTCGCTGCACCATGTGCCCATGGCGCTGATGGCGCAGGCGCTGGCCGAGGTGGCGCGGGTGCTCAAACCGGGTGGCTGGCTGTATGTGTCCGAGCCGGTGTACGCCGGGCCGCTCAACGAAATCATGCGGCTGTTCAACGATGAAGCTGTGGTGCGCGCTGCAGCCCAGCAGGCGCTCGATGCAGCGCTGCAGTCCGGCGTGTGGCAAGCGGATGACGAGCGCCGCTTCGAGATGCCGGTGTTTTTTGCCGACTTTGACACTTTTGAGCAGCGCATGATGCGCCCGACCTACGCCAACCACCAGATCGACGACACGCTGCATGCAGCCATCCGCCAGCGTTTTGAGTCATACATGGGTCCGCAAGGCGTGTCGCTGACACGCCCCATGCACGTGCGTCTGCTGCGCAAATCGGCATAGCTGCTGACGCAATCAACTGGCAAGCAAGTCGGCTTGTCCATGTGGGCGACGGCCGCAATTAGCGCTTGCACCACCGGCTGATGCGCTGCGATGCCAGGCCAGCGCCGCACGCCTGCGCGGCGGGTTTTTAATCGGACTCGCCATCACCCGGTCTGATTGGGACTGGTACGACAAGGCACTCTTGGGCAGCACCGGGATGCCATGGCCCGAGGCCACCATGGCACGGATGTCTCAATGCAGTGGCGCTGACGCGTCGAGGTAGCAGTGCGGCTGATCTCGATGCCAGCAAGCGCCACAGCCGTCCCTGCACCTCCGATGACAACCCGTATTCGCAGGCCCATTTCAAAACCATGAAGAACAACCGCCCAGAGTTCCCTGATCAGTTTGGCTCAACGGCGGGTCAGCCAGAATGGTCTTGAACTTCCGCCAGGCGAGGAAGCTAGAAAAATCATCGGCTGCAAGTGCCATGGGCATGATTGGATCGTTGGCAGAAGGCCAGCATTGTGGCTGCACATTACTGTATGCAGATCCTTGCAGAAAGGGCTAATTCCATTTCAGAATCATCCATGTCGCTGTTATCTCGCCGTGCCTTGCGTTGCTACACAAGCGGTTTGCAACAACGCATTGCACTTGCCATCACGACCTCCTTTGCCCAAGTTATTCTCGCTTGACCCTAAGCGTGCTTTCCGGGCCTCCAGAATGGTCATATCAGGTTGCTGAACCTTGGGTTTCCCAGCCTTCGGTGTCGATCTGCTTAGACCAATTTAGCCCTCCAGCGCTTGTCCGCAAAGCGTCTCATGCTATCTAAAGGGAAGCAAATTAAAAAACCAAAGCGCTTAAGCCGAGACACTCGGCAAGCCAGGAACCAACTGTAGAAGTCGCTCCTTTGCCAGGTCACCGCGGATGGAGGTAGGGGAAACCAGATCCGCCAGCGTGATGCCATCGAGTACCGCCAAGAAACGCTGCGTAGCCTGGTTGAGCACACTTTGGAGCCGACAGTGTGTGCTCAGGCGGCATTGGTTTTGCACCGGGTCAAAACATTCCACCATGGCGAAATCGGTCTCTGTGGCACGCACCACATCACCCAGGCTGACCTGCTCGGCATTGACCAGCAGCCGCACTCCGCCGCCACGCCCCCGGGTGGTTTCCAGCCAGCCACGGGCTGCCAGTTCCTGAACGATTTTGGTCAGGTGGCTGCGAGAAATGCCGTGGTTTTCGGCAATCTCGGTGATCGTCACCGGCTCGGTGCGCTCCAGGCTGGCAGCACAGTACATCAACACACGCAGGGTGTAGTCAGTCCATTGGGTCAGGCGCATAGGTTCAATCGGGAAAATAAAGATTCATACAGCATGAACATTATCCGGCTAAAATAACATGCACATGACATTCTTCTTTTGAGTGGGATGTGAAGTTTATGAAAAAGCCAACACATTCCAGAATCATCCAGATCCACGCGGTGCCGAAAACTGCAGGCCAAGCTGACAGTTCAGCGCCGGTACTCGCATTGCATCAAGATCACAGCAAAATTTACGCCAAGGCTGTTGGTGGGCGCTTTGCAAAGTTGCGCTGGATCATGGTCTGGGTGACACAGTTGGTCTTTTATGGCACACCCTGGCTGCGGTGGCATGAACGGCAAGCGGTTCTGTTTGATTTGGCAAACAGCCGATTTTTCATCTTCGGCCTGGTTCTTCATCCCCAAGACCTGATTTATCTGGCCATGTTGCTGGTGCTGGCAGCACTGGCGCTGTTTTTCTTTACCGCCGTGGCAGGGCGACTGTGGTGTGGCTATGCCTGCCCGCAAACGGTTTACACCGCGATCTTTTTGTGGCTCGAGCGCCTCACTGAGGGCGACCGGGTGGCCCGCATGCGTCTCGATGGTGCGCACTGGGGGGCCGAAAAATTCGCCCGCAAAAGTGCCAAGCAAGCCCTGTGGGTGGGCTTAAGCTTGCTCACCGGGTTTAGCTTTGTGGGCTATTTCACGCCCATTCACGATCTGGTGACCGAACTGCTGGCCTTGTCGTTTTCAGCTTGGGAGTGGTTCTGGGTGCTGTTTTACGGCTTGGCCACTTACGGCAATGCCGGCTATTTGCGTGAGCAAATTTGCAAACAGATGTGCCCTTACGCCCGAATTCAAGGTGCACTGACTGACATGGACTCGATGGTCATTGCGTATGACACAGACCGTGGTGAGTCCAGAGGATCACGCCCACGCAACGCAGACCCCAAGGCCCTGGGCTTGGGCGACTGCATTGACTGCACATTGTGTGTGCAGGTCTGTCCCACCGGCATTGATATCAGACACGGCCTGCAAAACGAGTGCATTGCTTGCGCTGCCTGCATTGATGTCTGCGACGCGGTCATGGAGAAAATGAACTATCCCAAGGGTTTGATACGGTATTCATCGGGCAAGGGAATGGACGAGCGATCAACCCCGAAGCAGATGGTGAAGCGGGTATGGCGGCCACGGGTCTGGGTCTACGGCATGCTGCTGTTGCTGGTGGCAGCCCTGTTCATCGGTGGTTTGTCCACGCGCAAGGGGTTTGCTGTGGATGTCATCAGGGATCGCGGCACGATGGCCCGCGAAACCGGGCGAGGTGACATCGAAAATGTCTATCGTCTGCAAATCATGAACACCACCGAACAGGTGCAAACCTACACCACCAGCGTGCAAGGTTTGCCAGGCCTGGTGCTGGCAACCAACCCGGTGTTAAGCGTGCCTGCTGCGGGCATCGGGTCGCTGATCATTCGTTTGACCCTGGCTGCCGAAGCCGCGCAAGGACATCGCGGTGAAGTCAGCCCGATCCTGTTCAGGGTGGAAACCCAGGGCCAGGCAAAAGTGGTGTCAGTGGCAGAAAAATCGACCTTTGTGGTCCCGCGTTAAGGATGTGGTCGGGAATAACTCCCCGTTTTGCACCAAGGAGTTGGGATGCACG
>DAOSLL010000419.1:0-4294 GCA_035368905.1 Rhodoferax sp. | reverse complement strand
CGCCTGGCCAAGAAACCGCCTGAATAACGGGGAGAACTTGGCACTGTCCAGTTCACAATTACATGACCCATCAAGACGGACTCCAATGCGCTCATGAACTGTCGACGAGACTCATGTATGAAGAAATGCCTGCCCGGGAACATCCTGAGGCTAAACGTCGAGTTAGTCATGTCACCCCAACCCTGCATCAATTCTTGACCTGCTTGGGGATCGTCAATGCCTCCAAACGCAGATATTGGAAAGGGCAGTAATTCACCTTTCAGGAACTTGTAGCGGTCGCAGATTCGGCAGTCAGCCCTGATTGTGGGAAGTACGAGATCCAGCAATTCCCTGCATTCAATGACCTCTTGGGGTGTACCTTCAAGCTTTCCAAGTTCGTAGATAAACTCATCCTCAGGAAGGTCATACCGTAACCGGGAGATATGTGGGAGATGCGGCGCTCCAAAAGCGCATGCGATCAAATGACTTGGACGCGTTTGGAAATGACGATCCAGATGGCGTGCCAGCTCAAAGGCGATAAGTGTTCCCATGCTGTAGCCAAGAAAACAATACGGTCGGTCCAGATATGGCAACAGTGCGGTTGACGCTTGTTCGACGAGCGGACCGAGTTCCTCGTAAGCGGGTTCGCGCATCCGTGTTTCGCGGCCTGGAAGCTGTACTGGGCAGACATCTACCTCAGGTGCAAGCTCTGATGACCAGTTCCGGTAAAAGGCCGCGCCGCCGCCTGCGTAGGGAAAGCAAAACAACCTGATAGGTGCATCCGGCCGTGGAGTGCAGTACGCGAGCCATGGGGTGATGCCTTTCCTCATGTTATTCGCCATGGCTTATCTGCGTACCATGAACTTTTTGCTTGATGTGTTTGAATATGCATTGTTGTCACCGAATTCACAAACAATAGTTACGCCAAAGCATCTTGACCTTTTGCATTATGAAATTCATGCGCATTGAACTTATAGGGCTTTGTGCCGTTTTGAGTGGAATTTGACATTACGGGTGGCGATGCAGTAGCACGCGGTATTTCGGTGAAGCGGCGGGCACCATCGGATTGCTTGGCAAGTGCTCAACCGGTCATGAACAAACAAAATAATCGTAAGCCCCGTTTTTGAAAAGCTATTAAAAACATAGCTATGTGATAAATGCGGGAGTGCTGGTGGTCTGGAATTGGTTGCGTTTTGTTGTGCCATCAGAATTATGACTGCTTCCGGATTTTTACCACCAGCACGGCAAGCATGTTCATTTGACAGACCCGTGCCAACAACAAAACCACAGGTGAACGCTATTTCCCATTTTGCCTGGTGCGCGGCGAGCGCATTGGTGGCAAGGTTCGCCAGGTTTCGGTGCTCAATGCGCTTTGATGCGGATCATTCGCAATTTTTGGGAGCGACAACTATTCTGAATCAGGGGTAATCGTGCGCAGCTTTGGTTCGTTCATGTTGATCTCCATCCTTGGATGATCAGCCTGTTGGCAATTTGGTGAGTTGCTCAACCCGCTTTGATCTCACTCTGGGTGGAAATAGGCTAGCCGTTCAGGCTCACACCTCGTTGGACAAGGCTTGAGGTCATCAAGACAGCGGCAATAAGTTATACTCTGCCACCTTCGCGCAAGTCAGACTTGCGCCGTTCAACAATCCCGGGCTGCCTGGTTTCAGGCGGTTTCAAGTCTTCAGGAGTGCCAGCATGGCCGTCCAACAAAACAAAAAGTCACCTTCCAAGCGCGGCATGCACCGTGCGCACAATGCTTTGGTGGTGCCCGGCATCGCGATTGAGGCCACCACCGGCGAAACGCATTTGCGTCATCACATCAGCCCGACCGGGTTTTACCGAGGTCGCAAGGTACTGAAGACCAAGGCACAAGCTTAAAGCCAGTCAGGTTCCCACAGCCCGAGGCTACCAAAAGTGTAGCCCCGGGCTTTTGCTTTTTTTGCATCATCTGTTTCCCGTACGCCGGATCTGTCGAGTTTTCTGATGTTATCTGTGTCATTTTGCCTTTCATGATCACTATTTCTGTTGACTGCATGGGAGGCGATCATGGTCCCCGTGTCACCTTGCCGGCCTGCACCGAGTTTCTCGACCAGCACCCCGAAGCGGCACTGGTTCTGGTGGGCCTGCGCGACGGTTTGGAGGGCTACTCCCACCCGCGCGCGCGCCTGTTGTTTGCCAGCGAGGTGGTCACCATGGATGACCCGCTTGAGGTGGCGTTGCGGCGCAAGAAGGACTCGTCCATGCGCGTGGCCATCGCGCAGGTCAAGGACGGTGAGGCGCAGGCGGCAGTGTCGGCGGGCAACACTGCTGCCTTGATGGCCATTTCGCGCTACCTGCTGAAAACCCTCGATGGCATTGATCGCCCTGCCATTGCAGGCCAGATTCCGAATGCCCGGGGTTTGGGCACCACAGTGTTGGATATGGGAGCCAATGTCGATTGCGCGGCCGAGCATCTGGTGCAGTTCGCGGTAATGGGCTCAGCCCTGGTGTCGGTGCTCAGCGGCAATGAAAACCCGACGGTCGGCCTGCTCAATATTGGCGAAGAAGCCATCAAGGGCAACGAAGTCATCAAAAAAACTGGCGAACTGTTGCGCGCCGCATCTGCTGCCGGTGACCTGAATTTTTACGGCAACGTCGAAGGCAATGACATTTTCAAGGGCACCGTTGACATTGTGGTGTGCGACGGCTTTGTTGGCAACGTGGCGCTGAAAGCGAGCGAGGGCCTGGCTGGCATGATTGTCGATTTCTTGAGAAAAGAGTTTTCGCGGAGCATCTTCACCAAAATGGCGGCGCTGGCCGCCTATCCGATCATAGCGGCGCTAAAAAAACGCATGGACCACCGTCGTTACAACGGCGGTGCCTTGCTGGGGTTGCGTGGCCTGGTGTTCAAGAGCCATGGGTCGGCCGACGCGCTGGCTTTCAGTTTTGCCCTGGCGCGGGCGTATGATGCAGCCCGAAATAATTTGCTGGAACAGGTCAGGGCGCGCATTGCCCACGCCGCCCCGCTGTTGGTGCCCTCTGGGGTGCCGGTTGGCGTGGCAAATGATCCAGTAGCCATTGCACTTGTCTGAACTATGAAAATTTACTCTCGCATCACCGGCACCGGTAGTTTTTTGCCGCCACGGCGTTTGACCAATGCCGATTTGGTGGCCGAACTGGCGGCGCAAGGCACCGAGTCGAACGACGAATGGATTGTTGAGCGTACCGGTATTCGGGCGCGCCATTTTGCCGACGACGGCATGTTCTGCAGTGACATGGCGCTGCATGCCTCGCGCGCAGCCCTGCAGGCGGCCGGCATTGATGCCAAAGACATTGACCTGATCATTGTCGGCACCTCCACCCCTGACATGGTGTTTCCGTCTACCGCCTGCATTTTGCAGGGCAAGCTCGGCGTGCGCGGTGGCGCGGCGTTTGACGTGCAGGCGGTTTGCAGCGGCTTTATTTACGCGCTGACGGTTGCCGATGCCATGATCAAGTCTGGCGCTGCCACCAAGGCGCTGGTGATTGGCTCGGAGATTTTTTCGCGCATTCTGGACTTCAAGGACCGCACCACCTGTGTGCTGTTTGGCGATGGTGCCGGTGCCGTGGTGCTTGAAGCTTCCGAACAACCGGGCATTCTGGCCACCGACATCCATGCCGATGGCAAGTACACCGACATATTGTGCGTGCCTGGACATGTTTCGGGGGGGCAGATTCTGGGCGAACCGCTGCTGCGCATGGACGGCCAGGCGGTGTTCAAGCTGGCGGTGGGCGTGCTCGACGAAGCGGCGCGCGCGGTGCTGGCCAAGGCCGGCAAAACTGCCTCCGAGGTGGACTGGCTGATTCCGCACCAGGCCAATATCCGCATCATGCAAAGCACCGCCCGCAAGCTCAAAATGCCGATGGACAAGGTGGTGATCACGGTTGACCAGCATGGCAATACCTCGGCCGCATCGATTCCGCTGGCGCTTGATACCGCCGTACGCAGCGGCCAGGTCAAAGCCGGACAAACCTTGCTGCTTGAAGGTGTTGGCGGCGGCTTTACATGGGGTGCAGTGCTACTAACATTATAGCTGCCAGCGCATATTGCATGCGCTCTAGATGCCCGTTTGCCTTTAATTTTTTATCAAAACATGAAATCATTCGCTTTTGTTTTTCCGGGTCAGGGTTCGCAGTCAGTCGGCATGCTGGACGCGTGGGGTGAGCATCCGCAGGTGCGTGAGGCACTCGGGGAAGCCTCCGATGCGCTGGGTGAAGACCTGGGCTTGCTGATCAAGGACGGCCCGAAAGAAGCACTGGCGCTGACGGTCAACACCCAGCCGGTGATGCTGGT
>DAOSLL010000418.1:0-4299 GCA_035368905.1 Rhodoferax sp. | reverse complement strand
CAACGCCCGGTACGATGCCTTTACGCTGGTTAACCAGTCGGTTGAGGCAGCCAAGAAGATGCCTGGAACCAGGTCGCAGGTGGCATTCATCAACGCTTGCCTTAGGCGGTTTCTGCGCGAACACAACGCCCTGCTGGCACTGACCGATCAAAATCCTGTGGCCCGCTGGAACCATCCCCAGTGGTGGATTGAGCAGCTTCAGGCCGACTGGCCAGTCCATTGGGAAGCCATTTTGGCCGCGGCCGACCAGCCCGGTCCGATGGTGTTGCGCATCAATGTCCGGCGCACCACACAAGCCGAGTACCTGCTGCGCTTGCAAGCTGCGGGATTGGGGGCCAGACCAATCGGGCCCTGTGGGATCGTGCTTGCAGAACCCTGCGCGGTTGGGCAGCTCCCGGGCTTTGCCGAGGGTTGGGTGTCGGTACAAGACAGTGCTGCACAAATGGCCGCACCTTTGTTGCTGGCGGGCATGCGTGACAAGCCAGCACCGCGGGTACTCGATGCCTGTGCTGCGCCTGGTGGAAAGACTGCGCATATATTGGAACTGGCAGATGTCACTGTGGTTGCATTGGATCTTGATCCCCTGCGTTGCGACCGGATTCATCAAAATCTGGCCCGACTCGAATTGGATGCCGAAGTGGTTGTCGCTGATGCCGCCGACGTGTCAGCATGGTGGGACGGAGAGCCGTTTGATGCCATTTTGCTCGATGCTCCCTGTTCCGCTTCGGGAATCGTCCGCAGGCATCCTGACATCCGCTGGTTGCGTCGGTCAACCGATCTGCCACAGTTAACTGCCATTCAATCACGGCTGTTGACCCGATTATGGCCTTTGCTAAAACCTGGTGGTCGCTTGCTGTATTGCACTTGCTCGGTATTTCGGGCCGAAGGGGTGCGGCAAATTTCGGCCTTCCTTGCCCGCACCACGCAGGCGGCATTGTTGGATTCTCCCGGGCATTTGCTGCCAGTTGCTGGCTCAAAATCCGTGGACAATCAGTCAGATGATCATGACGGCTTTTACTACGCATTGCTTGAGAGAAAAGCGTCTTAACTGGCTTGCCTGGCTGCTTGCTGCGGTCATGCTGTGCCTGGCGACCGCTGCAACTGCCCAGTCGGGGTTTCAGGACAGCCCGCAACTGAAAATCGAGCGCATGGACGATGGCTTTTGGCTATCGACCCAAGTCAATTTTGAGTTGCCGGTTGTCGTCGAAGATGCTTTGCTCAAAGGGATTCCCATTTTTTTTGTTGCCCATGCCAAGTTATTGCGTGATCGCTGGTACTGGATCAATAAGACAGTTGCTTCTGTTCAAAGACGCATGCGCCTTTCTTATCAGCCATTGACGCGTCGCTGGCGGCTCAGTATCGCCATAGGTGAGGCCCCAGATGTATCGCAGGGGCTCGCATTGAATCAAAACTTCGAATCATTGGCTGAAGCCATGTCAAACATCCGGCGCATCTCACGCTGGAAAATCGCTGAGCTTTCCGACATTGAACCAGGAATCAGGCATGTGGTTGAATTTTCATTTCTGCTTGACGTGAGCCAATTGCCGCGCCCGTTGCAAATTGGCACGCTCGGTCAGTCTGACTGGCTAATTTCCCGCACGGCAACCCAAACACTTGAGTTGGAGTCCGGCAAGTGAATGGTGTCCCTCGCCATAGTCCGACCACCATAACTAGAAATTCGCGCACACTGCGGTGGATCATTGTGTTGGGTTTGGTCGCCATGGTGGCGGTTGGTCTGGTGTTGCTGTTTCTGTTGACGCAGGCTACGACCAACCGGGAACTGTACGAGCGCAACTACACCCGGCTGTTTATTGTCAACTTGGTCGTGGCATCACTGCTGATGCTGGTGATTTGCTGGATTGCCTACCGGTTGCTCAAACGTCTGCGACAGAAGAAGTTTGGTAGCCGTCTGCTGGTCAAACTGGCCGCTGTGTTTGCCCTGGCCGGATTCGCCCCAGGGGTACTGATCTATGTGGTGTCCTACCAGTTTGTGTCGCGCTCGATAGAAAGCTGGTTTGATGTCAAGGTCGAAGGCGCATTGGAGGCGGGCTTGACCCTTGGTCGTACGACGCTGGAAGCGCTGTCTTCTGACTTGGCTGGTAAAGCGCGCGTCGCGGCCACCCAGTTGTCGGAAACGCTGGATGTCAGCGCCGCGCTGCCGCTAGAACGTGCAAGGGATGCCATGGGGGCAGATGACTTGACGCTTTGGGGTGCTTCTGGTCGCTTGATTGCAGCGTCGGGCCAATCACGATACCAGTTCAGCCCGGAACTCCCTTCACAACAACAGTTTCGGGCGGCTCGCGCGCAGCGCTTCATCACTTGGGTTGAAGGTCTCGACGACACTGTCGGCTCTGAGTCCGTTGATGGCCGCATTAAGGCATTGGTGTTGGTTGACAGTCGCGAGTTTGGTTCGTTGTCCGAACCACGCTATCTGCTGGCGACCAAAATACTACCTTCGACATTGGTCGCCAACGCGCTGGCGGTGTCTCAAGCCAACCGAGAGTACCAGGAGCGCGCATTGGCGCGTGAGGGCTTGCGCCGAATGTACATCGGCACTTTGACCCTGAGCCTGTTCATGGCGGTTTTTGGTGGCGTGCTGCTGGCCGTGGTACTGGGCAATCAGATTGCGCGGCCGCTGCTGCTGTTGGCCGACGGCGTGCGCGAAGTGGCAGCAGGCGATCTGACTCCCAAAGCGTCATTGCGTGGCAAAGACGAACTTGACGGGTTAACCCGGTCTTTTGCTGACATGACCCAACAATTGGCCGATGCGCGTCAGGCAGTCCAAGCCAGCATGGTGGAGGTCAATGCCGCACGTGCCAATTTACAAACCATTCTGGATAACTTGACTGCGGGCGTGATCGTGCTGGATGCCAATGGTGCCGTTGTGTCATCCAACCCCGGTGCCACCCGTATTCTCAGGCTGCCACTGGCTGCATTTGAAGGTAAGCGGCTGGGGGAGATTGAGGGCTTGGAAACACTTGGCACGAGTGTTCAGCAGCAGTTTGAGGCGTTTTTGCTCCCTGGACGTGAACGCAACCTGGATCACTGGCAACAGTCGTTTGAACTGGGCAATAGCAGTACTGCCCAGATTGGCCGACCGGCCAACGATGTCATTACCCTGATAGCGCGAGGAGCCGAGCTTCCAGACAACCAGCGCTTGCTTGTCTTTGACGATATCTCTGAAATTGTGTCCGCCCAGCGCTCCCAGGCCTGGGGTGAAGTGGCGCGGCGTCTGGCGCATGAAATCAAGAACCCGCTCACCCCTATCCAACTCTCTGCAGAGCGCCTGGAGATGAAGCTGTCCGGTAAGCTGGGCATCCCTGAGCAAGCGTTGTTGACCAAATCCGTCAAGACCATCGTAGATCAGGTCGATGCAATGAAACGCCTCGTCAACGAGTTTCGTGATTACGCCCGCTTGCCTGCTGCAGAACTCAAAGCTGTTGACCTCAACGCTCTGGCACTGGATGTGCTTAATCTTTATGCCAATGAAAACGCCCCGGCGTTAGTTGCCGCAGAGCTGGATCCGCAGTGTCCCCAAATACAAGGGGATGCCCAGCAACTGCGTCAGGTAATGCATAACTTGTTGCAAAACGCTCAGGATGCAACACAGAGTGCTGATCGCGCAGACAGCCTGCACCCGGTAGTTTTGAAAACTCAGTGGAAGGCTGCCTCACAGCGTGTTCGTTTGAGCGTGCTGGACTGCGGTACCGGCTTTCAGGACCATATTCTCAAGCGGGCATTTGAACCGTATGTCACCACCAAGGACAAAGGCACTGGGCTGGGCTTAGCAGTTGTCAAAAAAATCGCTGATGAACATGGTTCTAGGGTGGAAATCGTCAACAGGTTGGTAGATGGACAGGTCGTTGGTGCTCAAGTGTCGTTATCATTCGCCATCAATCGTGGTGCGACAACCCAGCCAGGCTAGCCCATCACAGCAATGATAATTTTTTGGGGCGCACGACACTATGGCAAATATTTTGGTGGTGGATGACGAGCTTGGCATTCGGGATCTTTTGTCTGAGATTCTCAATGATGAAGGTCACACCGTTGAGGTCGCAGAAAATGCTGCGCAGGCACGGGCGGCCCGCTTGCGCGAGCGCCCAGACCTTGTCCTGTTGGATATTTGGATGCCTGATACCGATGGTGTCACTTTGCTTAAGGAGTGGTCGGCAACCGGGGTCTTGACTATGCCGGTCATCATGATGAGCGGCCACGCAACCATCGATACAGCGGTCGAAGCCACCCGCATTGGTGCCCTTGCGTTTCTGGAAAAGCCTATTACCCTGCAAAAGTTGCTGA
>DAOSLL010000417.1:0-4316 GCA_035368905.1 Rhodoferax sp. | reverse complement strand
CGTTCCATTCCCCCCAGCCCGCTGGGAAGCACCCCAACTGGTAGCCGCCAGGACCGAGATCCCACGGCTCGGCAATCATCTTTACCTGGGACAGTACCGGGTCTCGCGCGATTTCCTGGAGAAACGCACCGCGCATTTCGACACCGGTCATGTCACGCGTCAATGCGACACCGAGGTCAAACCGAAAACCATCGACATGCATGTCCTCAACCCAGTAGCGCAGGCTGTCTCGTATGAGTTCGAGAACGTGCGAATTGGAGGTGTCGAGCGTGTTGCCGCAACCGGTGTAATCCATGTAATAACGCGCGTTGCCGGTGACCAGTCGGTAATAGCTTGCATTGTCGATACCGCGCATGCTCAGGGTCGGGCCCATTTGATTGCCTTCTGCGGTGTGGTTATAGACCACATCGAGAATGACCTCAATGCCAGCGGCATGTAGCGCCTTGACCATGGTCTTGAATTCCGAGATGCTGCCCGTAGCGCAATAGCTTGGCTGGGGTGTCAAGAACGCAAGCGAGTTATAGCCCCAGAAATTGCGTAGACCTCGTTCCACCAGATGGCGATCCTGGGCAAATGCGTGGATGGGCAACAGTTCGACCGCGGTCACGCCGATTCGCTTGAGATGTTCAATGACGGGCGCACTGGCCAGACCGGCGTATGTTCCGCGAAGTTCGGGTGGCACACTGGGATGCGCTATCGTGAAGCCCTTTACATGCAGCTCGTAGATGACCGTATCCTTCCAGGGTGTGCGCGGCGGCCGGTCGTCCTCCCAGTTATAGGCGGGATCGATGACCCGGCACTTCGGCATGAGGCGTGCGTTGTCGCGCTGGTCGAGTGACAAGTCCGCTGTGCTCTGGCCAATGCGATAGCCAAAGTGGGCATCACTCCATTCAATCTCCCCGGCGAGCGACTTGGCGTAAGGATCAACCAGCAACTTGTGGGCATTGAAGCGGTGACCTTCCTGTGGCCGGTACCGTCCATGGACGCGATACCCGTACAGGAGATCTGCTCGCGCCTGTGGCAGATATCCGTGCCAGATGTCGTTGGTTCTCGCCCTGAGCTCCACGCGTTGCAACTCGTGCTTTCCACTCGAATCGAACAGGCAAAGTTCCACCCTATCGGCATGAGCCGAAAACAAGGCAAAGTTGACTCCGTTCGCGTCCAGGGTTGCCCCCAGGGGGCTTGGCCTGCCGACGCTCACTTCTGAAAATGGAAGATGGTTCATTGGGAGTCCGAGTCTATGATTGAAATTTTGCACCACTGGATCGTGCTTGGCGCGCTTTAGCAATTGCTATGTCCCTAAGCAACGGCGGGGTGGACTCCAGCACCTCTACCGTGAGCCTGACCATCAGCCCCGTAAACGACGTGGCGGTGGTGACCGATGTTGCCGGGATTGACCGCACGCTGAATGAAGGCAGCACACTCACCCTGGACCTGCTAATCCATGCGGACGGCTCTGTCAATCTGCTATCAAGTTAATATCATTTCGGGCATATTCCACAGAGGCTAGAGCACGATTCAAAAAAAAAGAGAATTCGACCAGGCAATTTCCACAGCAACCGGGACGTGACGGACGCTCGTCCCCCCAACGCAGATTCGGTGCCCCTTGCCGCTTTCACAAATGCAATTGGCTGGATATAAATTTAATATCATCGGGCACCCAGCGCCTGCTGGCACTGCCCCATGCCCGCCACCGCACGCCGGTGGGCCAGCGGGCGCCAAAACCAAGCTCTACAACCCGCGTCAGACATCGTGTTTGCCCGCGTCAACGGGCGGCACAACGCCGAAGTGTTTGGCGTAGCGTTCACGCTCCTTGATGGCTTGGTAGTGACTGCACATTGCCTGATCGTAGCCGCATCTTGTTCCCAAAATCCGTGCCCAACGCTGTGGACAACTGTCGGAACAAGTCCCAAAAGCTGCGCCAGCCAAGGACTTGCGAGGTTTGCTCAAACATTGCGCATTCGCGATACAAAGGTTGAGGTCTTATCACATACTGTATATAACAGCAGTATTTAATGGGCCTCACCGCAATCCCTCTTGACCAACCCGTTGCACTCTCGCTGATCCCAGCTATGGTCAGTGTGTTGCCGTGCCGGGTGGCTGCGGGCTTTCCGTCTCCTGCCGAAGACCATGCCGTGCAGCGTGTGGACTTGATGGCGCAGTTGATCAAGCACCCACAAGCCACATTTTTACTGCGTGTGCGCGGTGAATCCATGAAGGATGCTGGCATTTTTGACAATGATGTCGTGCTGGTGGACCGAGCTATCACTGCGCGCTCTGGCCACATCGTCATTGCCATGGTCGATGGCGGATTTGTCTGCAAGACCCTGCGGCAGCGATCGGGCCGCATGAAACTCAAAGCTGCCAACGCCACTTTTCCAGACATCAACCCGGCGGATGGACAAACCGTCGAAATTTGGGGTGTGGTGGTGGCATCCATCAAACAGTTCAAAGCCTGAATGGGAAGACCATGTACGCGCTGGTCGATGGCAACAATTTTTGTGTCTCGTGCGAACGGGTGTTTCGTCCGAGTCTGAATGGCAGGCCGGTAGTGGTGCTGTCCAACAACGGTCTGTGCAATTGCCAGGTCAAACGAAGCCAAGGCGCTGGGCATCAAGATGGGCGCGCCCTGGTTTCAAATTCGCCATTTCGAGGAATCAGACGGACTAGTGGCGTTGTCGGCCAATTTTGCACTCTACGGCGACATGAGCGACCGCATGATGAGTTTTGCCGCAGGGCTGGGGCACCGCCAGGAGGTGTACTCGATTGACGAGTCGTTTATTGACCTGACCGGCATCACGGGCGACATGACCATGCGCAGCCGAAAAATCAGGCACCGCATCCTCAAATGGATTGGCATCGCCTGCGGGATCGGGATTGGTTCCACCAAGACCTTAGCCAAGCTGGCCAACCACATTGCCAAAACCGCTGAACGCAAACCGGGTAGCTACCCCGATCATCACTCCCAGGTGTGCAATCCCGGCAATTTGGAGCCGACAGAGCGCGATGCATTGATGGTGGCCACGGAGGTTGGGGAGGTTTGGGGGGTTGGCAGACGCATCGGTGCACAACTTAAAGAGGCTGGCAACCATACCGTGCTTGACCTGGCGCGACTTGATCCGGTCATGGTCAAACGCCGCTGGTCTGTGGTGCTGGAACGTACCGTTCGTGAACTGCAAGGTACCGACTGCATGGGTCTGGAGCACGAGCCACCAGCGAAACAAGTGATCGCCTGCACACGCAGCTTTTGCCATGCGGTGTTGGACTTGTCCGCCTTACAGGAAGCGGTGACGGAATTTGCCAGTCGGGCTGCGCAGAAATTGCGACTGCAAAACTGCAATGCCGGACAGGTGCTCACGTTTATCCGCACTAGCCCGTTTCGGACGCAAGATTTGCAGTATTCGCGGTCAACGGTGGTGCCGCTCAGGCGATCAACCAACGACAGTCGGGACATCAGCCAAGCTGCACTGCTGGGCTTGCAGGCAATTTTTCGACCTGGATACCGCTATCCCAAAGCAGGTGTGATGTTGTTTGATCTGCGGCCCGCAGACTTGGTCCAGCAAGAATTGGCGCTGGAAGACGATGTGGCTGACCCTGGCGGAAGTCGGCTGATGCTGGCACTGGATGCGGTGAATCAGAGGTATGGACGCGGGACGGTGGCTCTGGCCAGCGCTGGACTGGCGGGGGAGCAGCGGCTATGGAGCATGAAACAGGAACGGCGCACGCCTGGGTACACCACGGACTGGGATGGTCTGGCGTTGGTGAGGGCATAAACCATGAGTGATCTGCCAGTCACACTCAAGCGGATTCACGCCCAGCGGCTGCGTGAGGTCTACCGCTCTGCGGGTTGGCCATATCAAGATGTGGTGGAGATCGATCTTTTGGCTGCCGGATTGCTGGAGCGAGTCACCACGGACAGCGGTCACGCGGTGGTACGAGTTACAGACGCTGGCATTGGGCATCTGGCCATTGCAACGCAGGGGAACCGTCTGGCGCGCACGGCGCACGAGACATTGGTGGAAAAGGTGGTGGAATCGATGCTGCGCGATGGACGGATCGCCTGGACGGGGCTGAGCTTGCGTGCCAAGGTAGCAGGTGCTGATGCCGATGACACCTATTGGAAAATGTGCCAGCGCGATGTCTTCTCCATTCGCAACATTTCCCGGCATGACTATCTGGAACCCGTTGTCCACGAAATAAGAGTCAGCCGCGCTGATCTACTGGGAGATTTGAAGCGGCCTGAAAAGCTTGCGGAGTACTTAGAACTTATCCGTAAATAATGTTTACACCTAACTTGATTTTGCGAAATGCCATGA
>DAOSLL010000416.1:2193-4340 GCA_035368905.1 Rhodoferax sp. | reverse complement strand
CGTTCAGGCACCGCGGTGACCGGGTAAAACACTGGCGACAAAAACATCATTACTGTGGTCACGATGCCCACAAATTGGCCCACGTCCCGTAAAAACACCCCTAATGATGCGAGCATCCAGGCAAAACCCAACGCCAAAATGACCAATGGCAGCATCACCAGGGGGACAAAAACCAGAGTCCAGTGAAGGTAGCCGTTGAACAGCACAAATGCGACCAGCAGCACGCCCAAGCTGATCATGCTATGAAAAACTGCTGCCCCTGTGGCAATCACCGGCAAAATTTCCAGCGGGAAAACAACCTTTTTGACGTAATTGACGTTACTCAGGATAAGGCTTGGTGCCCGGTTAAGCACATCGCTAAACAGGCTCATCACAATCATGCCAACAAACAACACGACCGCAAACTGGGTTTTGCTGTCGTCACCACCAGCACCGCCCCAACGCGATTTGAAAATGACCGAAAAAACGAAGGTATAAACCACCAGCATGAACACTGGGTTAAAAAATGACCATGCCAAGCCCATGGCAGAACCTTTGTAGCGGCCAACCACATCGCGCCGGGTCATTTGCGCAATGAGCTGCCTATTGCGCCATAGGCTCTTGCCTAACGACATCAGCGAAGTCGGTTGTGCTGCATGGGGGTTAATCGCTATTGAATTCAAAGAAACGCTCGGGTTGGTAGGCTGTTCCAGGTGCAGCAAAGGGGCGATTTTAATGGTGCATTGGAGACTCTACCAATCAGTCAGATGCGCCCTGCAATTGATAGCCGTGCCTTCCACTCAGACAGTACCACGCAGATGTACCCCTTGCGGTAGAAACGTCGGCTGAAATGTGCTGCAAGCGATGCGCTGGGAACCCTCGAACTGGCTTTTAGCTGAACGCGCTCGGTCTTGACCGAAGGCAGCAGATTAAGAGCATCTCGATACACCTTCAACATTAGGCCAGATCGACCAGAAAATAATTGGCGAGTGAATGTGAGCAAGTGCGCCAGCAACAACCACGGCGCATGCGTCAGCAGTATCGACGAGGGCAGACACTTCCATTGCATCCACATGGTGTTGCGCAGGCCATGGTACGCAATGAAATTGTTGTTGGCCGTCTTGGCGCTGGCCTGGCCCTCGTGCAAGGCGACCAGTTGGTCCACATACGCTGGCCGGTAGCCCAGCAGGTTGGCGCGCAGGGCCAGATCGGTGTCTTCACAGTAGCAAAAAAACCGCGCGTCAAAGCAATAGCCAGTGGTGGCTTTGACATCCTGCACAAAATCACGCGTCAGCAGGCAGCAGCCACCGGTGGGGCCAAGATAGGGGTCTGAGATGGCTTTGCGATCAGCCGGCATCAGGCTGGCATACAAACTGATGCCCAGGGTGTCCACCTCTTCTGGATGGTGCAGCTTGTGCATGCGCCCGCCCGACATGCCAATGGAGTGGGTGGTTTCAAGCAATGCGGCGCGTAGAAGCTGAACCAGCTCGGGCTTGGCAACGGCATCGTTGTTGAGCAAGCCAATGTACTGGCAGGCAGGGATGTCGAGCAACTGGTCAATCAAAAAGTTGCTGCCCGCAGCAAAGCCAAGGTTGACATCACTGCGGAAAAGTCGAATATGGCATTGGTCGGCACGCCGCAAACCGCTTTTCAGCTTGTCAAAGTCAGCTTCTGCTGATGCGTTGTCCAGCACGACGACCCACGCAGGCGGCGGCGTGCAGTGCGCCAGCGACTCAATGCAGCGAAGGGTTTGGGCGGCGGTGTTGTAGTTGATGACGGTGTAGCCCACGTCGCCAGCTTGGCCGACGTTGTCTGACATCGCAGCGGTCAGGTCACGGACTAACTGCATGGGTGGGTCTGCGCCTGGAAATGAGTCACCACTTTGTTCATTCCAATTGCCATTCTTCAACAGCCAAGCCCGGCACACGGGCAAATTCCCGTGCATTGTTGGTGACCAGCACGGAGTCGTTGGCCAGTGCATGCGAAGCAATCAGCAAATCCATCGCCCCAAAGATGTTGCCGTCATGCTCCAGTTTGGCTCGAATGTGCGCGTAGTGTTCGGTGGCTTGCAGCGGCCAGGCTTGCACGTCGAAGCCTGCCAGCCAAGTCTCTACCGCTTTCGTAAAACGGGGCGCACCCAGCTTGGCAGCGCCAAGACGCAGTTCCGC
>DAOSLL010000416.1:0-2183 GCA_035368905.1 Rhodoferax sp. | reverse complement strand
AGTTCCGCCGCCACGATGCCAGAGAGCCAAAGCTGCTGTCGGTTCAGCCCAGCAAATCGCTCCAGCATGGCAGCCGGGCGGCGGCGCAGCACATAGCTACAGATATTGGTATCGAGCGTGCGCAGCATGGTGCAGCGCCTGTCAGTCCAAGACCCAGTCGCGTGCTTGCGCTGGTGCGTCGTGACGTTCAGCTAAAAAATCTTCGGGTAGTGCCTGTGTGTTGTCATAGAAGCTTTGCAGCCAAACCCCCATGTTTTGAGTTGGTTCAGGTTCAGGGCGAATCCAAAGCCCATCGCCAATCTGCTCAATCAGAACTACTTTGGCAGCCAGGCGCAGCTTGGCCGGCAGCCGAATTGCTTGACTGCGGCCACTCATGAATAACTTGGCAGAGATGGTCATTGAATGATTCATGTAATAACACAGCAAGATATTACACCATTGATTCAGTGTCGGCACATTTGTGATCGGTGTCTGCCTTGAAAAGACAGTTCGAGGGTAAGCTGGGTCATTGGCTTGTTCACTACCTGCCATACCACCTTTCATTGGCGTGCAGCCGATCAAAATGAAAAGCCGCTGGCAATCGACGAAGAAACCGGTGCGAGCGTGCAAGCAGTTCTTTGGTGGACGGTCTCTTGACGGCCTCAAGAAATTGGGCACCGACAAGGTGAAGATCAATTTCGTCATCCTCTTTCAGGTCAAGCGTTTGCACCAAGCCAGCAGGAAATCTGTCTGCCAACGAGTTGCCTCATCTTGAAACTCGCATCATTTGCCTTTTTTATCTACAAATTTTGGATGTAGATCAACTTGACAAGTTGCGCACTGTTTGTGATCAAATCATGACCATCTCACCACCAACGCGGGGTTTCAAATGGCTTCCATTTCGTCAATTGCGCTCTCAGGCATGAACGCAGCCCAGGTGACGCTGAATTCTTCGGCACACAACATTGCCAACATGAACACCGCTGGCTTTCGGCGCCAGGAGGTGGCGCAGACCGCGCAAGCTGGCGGTGGCGTGTCAAGTGCACTGACGACCGCAAGCGCTGAAGGCGCAGCACCAGAGACCGATGTCGTGACGCAATTGCAGGCAAAAAACTCTTTTTTGGCCAATCTTGCGGTGTTCAAGACCAGCGACAAGATGGCTGGTGCATTGCTCGACAAAACCGCCTGACTGGCCAACCGGTCTGCGCAAGCAGCATCTGTTGCCTGGTTACCGCTGACCACAAAAGACTGGCATCACAGCCCGCGTTGCCAGGCTGGCCGCAATCGCGCCGCCTGCGGGCGATTGATGGCATCTTGCACCTGTTGCAACAGGCGATCTTTCTCGGCCCCCAGAACACCTTTGAGAACCAGCCAGTTTGACGCATGATCACTGCGAAACACGGTGCGCCTTAGCTCCAGCGCACCCAGCAATCGCGCCATCTCGACAAACAGTTGGTGCGGGTCAAGCGGCTGCCAGAGCGGCCAGGCCTGGCGAAACCGGTCTTCGCCCTGGGGGAAACTGACCACCAATGTGGCCAAAAACTCTGGTTGGGTCAGGTTGATCAGGCGCGCCGAGTTGTCGGCATGCTGGCTTGAAAGCGTCTGACCACCCAGCCCATTGAGCAGCATCACCGAGCGGGTGATACCGGCCGAGGCCAATTTGTCGAGTGCCTCCCGGGTGGTCTCAAAGCTCTCGCCCTTGCCGACGTTTTTCAAGACCTCATCATCGCCGGACTCTGCGCCAACATAGACCAGCGACAAGCCCGCCTCACGCAGTTGCTGCAGCTCCGCCACGCTTTTCTGGCGCAGGTTGCGCGGCAGGCAATAGCTGGACACGCGCCGCACCCTGGGCAAATGCGCCTTGATCGCCGCCAGCACTGCGAGCAGTCGTCGGGTTGACAGCACCATCGCGTCGCCATCACCCAGGAAGACCCGCTGCACGTCGGCTGAGAATTGTTCGCCGCACAGGCGGATGGTGTTATGGATCTCTGCTTCATCGCGAGCGCCAAACCGCTTTTGCGGCGCACTGTACATTTCGCAAAAAGTGCATTTGTTCCACGAACAGCCATTGGTCAACGGCAAAATCAGCGACTGTGCCTCGCTTGGCGGACGAAACACCGGCTCAACATAACGAATCGGGAAAACCTGCTTCACGTCCGGGTTTGTCCTCTTTTGAGCGCTGCTGTTGTGGCGGCGGTCTGATT
>DAOSLL010000415.1:0-4349 GCA_035368905.1 Rhodoferax sp. | reverse complement strand
CATCCCAACTCCTTGGTGCAAAACGGGGAGTTATTCCCGACCACATCCTAAGCCGCCAAGAGCGATGCCACCCACCGCTTGCAAAACCTTTTCTGCCAGCCTTCTGCCAGGAAACTTCTTACTGAGTTTGGCATTGGGCGGTGTCAAGGTCAGGGCCAATTCCATTTCTACATCATTCGTGTCTGGGCACCTTGCCGCAGACATTGCATGCGCGAGGCATGGCGAGACAGCCAGAACATGGATGATTGAGAAATGGAACAAGTCGGGTTTGACCCATCTTCCTGCCTGACCGCTCGGATAGATGGGTTGCGTGTGCGTTGCTGGTTCACGGGGCATCGAATCCGTGCGAGAACAGCAACGAAGTCGCGATTCGCGGCATAATCCTGGTCAACCGCCGGACCGCAACGTTCGGCGGTTTCATTTTGTGACACCTTTTTTCACGGAGCTGTACGTGGCAACCCTTCCCATTACCAAGCGCGGCGCTGACATCCTCAAGGCGGAGCTGCACAAACTCAAGACGGTTGAGCGCCCGGCTGTCATCAATGCCATCTCGGAGGCGCGTGCCCAGGGTGACTTGAGCGAAAACGCCGAGTACGAGGCGGCCAAGGACAAACAAGGCTTTGTCGAGGGGCGCATCCAGGAAATTGAAGGCAAGCTCTCAGCGGCGCAGATCATTGACCCGACCTCACTCAATGCAGATGGTCGCGTGGTGTTCGGTGCCACCGTGGAGCTCGAGGATGAGGACTCTGGCGATAAGGTCACCTACCAGATCGTTGGTGAGGATGAGGCCGACATCAAGCTGCGCCTGATCAATATCAACAGTCCGATTGCGCGTGCGCTGATCGGCAAGGAAGAGGGCGACGTGGCCGAGGTGCAGGCACCCGGTGGCTTGCGCCGTTATGAGGTGGTGGCGGTCAGCTATAAGTAAACGAAGCCGGGTTCCATGAAGCGGGTCTTGTCGGGCGCAGCCATCTGGATTGCAGCGATTTGGTGGGGCAGTTTGACGACGGTCGGGTTTTACGTGGTTCCGATGTTGTTTGCGAACCTGCCATCCAAAGCGCTGGCTGGAAACATGGCGGCCAAATTGTTTTCAGCCCAGACCTGTGTGGCCATGCTGTGCGGCTTGCTGTTGTTGCTAAATGACAGGTTAAATCAGGCTGCAGCCCTTGTCAGACAAGCGCGGGTAGCTATTATTTTTGTATCACTTGGGATGTTGCTGGCACTGCTGTCGGAGTTTGCCGTTGCCCCGCGCATCGTCGCCCGGGACAACCTGCGGCTGTGGCACAGCGTTGGCACTGTGCTTTACATGCTGCAATGGGGCTGTGCCGGGTTGGCCTTCAAAGAACTGCTGGCTGGGCGGGGCCATTCGGCTGCCTGACCTGATGCCATTGCCAAATCATCCATGTCGTTGGACGCTTGCCTTGCCTTGCGTTTGCAATGTCTGTGACCAGGGCGCTGGCTTGATGCCTGAGCAACCATGAGTCAAAAATGCAATGAGCCGCTGGCGACAGGGCCTGTGCTTTCGCCGGGCACCGGCTGGCCGTTTGTTCAGGCATGGTGATCAGTTTTGCTGGTTGCGCTTCTTGATGCTGACCGGTTTGCGCTTGGCGCGCTTGATCTGGCCACCGGTGGTCAGGCGTTGGTTGCCGAGCACGCGCAGGGTTTTGACTTCAGGGCGCTGGCCACCGCGTTTGCTGAATTTCAGCACCTTGACATCGCGCGGGCCGGGCAGGCGTTCGTCATTAACCGTCTTTTCGCGCTCCGGTGCCGGTCGCCACAGTACCAGCAGTTTGCCGATGTGCTGGATGGGGGCTGCATTGAGTTCGTCGGTTAGCGCGGCAAACATGGCTTCACGCGCGGCCCGATCATCCGAAAACACCCGGATCTTGATCAGACCATGGGCGTTCAGGGCGGCATCGGCTTCTTTTTTGACGGCATCGCTCAGGCCATCGCCGCCGATCATGACGACTGGGTCAAGGTGATGAGCCTCGGCGCGATGCACCTTGCGTTGGGCGGGGGAGAGTTGTATTTGAGGCATGGCAGTATTATCGGCCAGCCTGCATGCTTACGGAACGGGCAACACTTTATGAAATCAGCAGTCAAAAGCAGCAAGGTCAATCGCGCATGGCTCAATGACCATGTCAATGACACCTACGTCAAACTGGCCAAAAAAGACGGTTACCGGGCGCGCGCTGCCTACAAGTTGAAAGAAATCGACGAGACCCTGCACCTGATCAAGCCTGGGCAGACGGTGGTGGATCTGGGTTCGACCCCAGGGGCCTGGAGCCAGTATGTGCGGCGCAAGCTGTCACCAAAATCGGCCACCGGCGGCGGTGCGGCTTCAGGCGCACTGAACGGTCGCATCCTTGCATTGGATATTTTGCCGATGGAGCCGATTGAGGGCGTTGTATTCATCCAGGGTGATTTGCGTGAAGAAACTGTGCTGGCGCAACTGGCGGCGCAATTGCAGGGGCAGCCGGCTGATTTGGTGCTGTCAGACATGGCACCCAACCTGTCGGGAATCGAGTCGGTCGATGCCGCGCGCATCGAGCATCTGGTCGACCTGGCGCTGGCATTTGCGCAGGCGCATCTCAGTGCGCAAGGCGCGCTGGTGACCAAGGTGTTTCACGGTAGCAGCTACGACAGCTTGTTCAAACGCTTGCGGGAAACCTTCGTCACGGTCAAGCGCATCAAACCCAAAGCCTCGCGCGACAGGTCGTCCGAGACCTTTTTGGTCGGCCTAGTGTTGAAATAAGCCACATTTCCTTGCGCCTGCTGTGGCTGATTGCATCTGCAAGAGTTTCCCGGCACAGTGATGCGCCTAAAATCCGGCCGCATCTGGTGTTCCCCTTTTTTTGCGTGTCTATTGGAGTTTCGCTTGAACAATCCATGGTTTTCGAAAATCGCTGTCTGGCTGGTGATCGCAATGGTGTTATTCACTGTTTTCAAGCAGTTTGACACGCGTCCAAACACTGGTGCCGGGTATCTGGGCTACTCTGACTTTCTTGATGAAGTCAAGAACAACCGCATCAAGAGCGCCATTATTCAGGAAGGCCAAAGCGGCACTGAAATTGTGGCGGTTACCACCGACGACCGGAAAGTGCGAACCACCGCCACCTACCTGGACCGTGGTCTGGTGGGGGATTTGATTGCCAACGATGTCAAGTTTGACGTTCGCCCGCGCGAAGAAGGCTCGCTTTTGATGACGCTGCTGGTGAGTTGGGGTCCGATGCTGCTGCTGATCGGGGTGTGGATTTATTTCATGCGTCAGATGCAGGGCGGCGGCAAGGGTGGGGCCTTCAGCTTTGGCAAGAGCAAGGCACGTCTGCTGGACGAAAACACCAATACCGTGATGTTTTCCGATGTGGCTGGCTGTGACGAGGCCAAGGAAGAAGTCAAGGAAGTGGTTGACTTCTTGAAGGACCCGGCGAAGTTCCAGAAGCTTGGCGGTCGGATCCCGCGTGGTTTGTTGCTGGTCGGCCCTCCGGGAACCGGCAAGACCTTGCTGGCGAAGTCAATCGCCGGTGAGGCAAAAGTACCCTTTTTCAGCATCTCCGGCTCCGATTTTGTCGAAATGTTTGTGGGTGTTGGTGCCTCCCGGGTGCGTGACATGTTTGACAACGCCAAGAAAAACGCACCATGCATCATTTTCATTGATGAAATCGATGCCGTTGGGCGCCAGCGCGGTGCCGGTTTGGGCGGGGGCAATGACGAGCGTGAGCAGACTTTGAACCAGATGCTGGTCGAAATGGATGGTTTTGAAACCAATGTGGGTGTCATTGTGGTGGCCGCCACCAACCGCCCCGACATTCTGGATGCCGCCTTGCTGCGCCCGGGCCGGTTTGACCGTCAGGTGTATGTGACGCTGCCCGACATTCGTGGCCGCGAGCAGATTCTCAATGTTCACATGCGCAAGGTGCCGTTGAGCCAGGATGTCAACCCCGCCGTGATTGCGCGGGGCACACCCGGCATGTCGGGTGCTGATCTGGCCAACTTGTGCAACGAAGCCGCCTTGATGGCTGCCCGGCGCAATGCCCGCACGGTGGAAATGCAGGATTTTGAGAAAGCCAAGGACAAAATCCTGATGGGTCCTGAGCGCAAGAGCATGGTCATGCCTGAGAGCGAGCGTCGCAATACCGCTTACCACGAGTCTGGCCACGCCCTGATCGGCAAGCTGCTGCCCAAATGCGACCCGGTGCACAAGGTCACCATCATCCCTCGTGGTCGCGCCCTGGGTGTCACGATGAGCCTGCCAGCGCAAGACCGCTACAGCTACGACAAGGACTACATGCTCAACCAGATCAGCATGCTGTTCGGGGGCCGCATCGCCGAAGAGGTGTTCATGCACC
>DAOSLL010000414.1:0-4361 GCA_035368905.1 Rhodoferax sp. | reverse complement strand
CCTGGTTTAAAAAATCGCGGCACGGCACCCGCCTTGACCAGCAGCAGGTCGTGACATATCTTATGCAGCACATCAACCAGTTGCGCCGGGGTCCAGTCCTTGAACACGCTGACATCGCCGCGCTGCACCGCGCGCGGAAGCAGTTTCCAGGTGTCGCCCAAGGTTGAAAACAGCAGCGCATCCTGGGCGCGCCCACCGGCGGCACGCAAGCTCACCGCCGCCCTGGCTTCAGACAAGCCCTGCTGCTGCAGCCAAGTGATGGCACTGAGTTGGTCAGGCCAGGCCATGCTGTGACCCAGGCAACGGCTGCGAATGGTTGGCAACAATTGGTGTGCGGCATCGGTGGCGAGCACAAACTTCACGTCGCCCGCAGGCTCTTCCAGGGTTTTCAGCAGCGCATTGGCGGTGAACAGATTCATGCGCTCGGCGGGAAACACCAGCACCGCCTTGCCCCGGCCACGAGCGCTGGTGCGTTGCGCGAATTCGACTGTGTCGCGCATCGACTCAACCCGAATTTCCTTGCTGGGTTTGCGCTTTTTGGCGTCAATTTCTTCCTGTGCTTTTTCGCTCAGTGGCCAGCCAAGGTCAAGCATCACAGTCTCGGGCATCAGCACCGACAGATCGGCGTGCGCGTGCACGTCAATGGCGTGGCAACTGCCGCAGTGGCCGCAAGCGCCCTGCCCGCTTGGTTGGTCGCACAGCCAGGCCCGCACCAGCGCCAGCGCCAGATCGAATTGCCCAAGCCCGGACGGACCTGCCAGCAACCAGGCATGACCACGTTGCGCCAGCAGGGATTGGGCCTGGGCGGCAATCCAGGGCGCGACGCAAGAAGCTGTGACCACGCTCCCGGCACTCATGTTAGCCAACCCTTTTGTTGCACCGCTTGCAGCACGCTTTGCCGCACCGACTCGGGTAGCCGGTCCGCATCAATGCGCGCAAAACGTTGCGGCTGCTGCTGCCAGCGCTGCAAATAGCCGTTGCTGACACGGCTAAAAAAGTCCAGCGGTTGCGACTCAAATTTATCGGGCAATCGCACCCCTGCCAGCCGCTGGACCGCGACTCGGGGGTCAAGTTCAAACCACAGAGTCAGGTCCGGTTGGCGCAGAAAAAAGCCTTCAAGCCCTTTAGCAGTCTGCACCATACGCTCTAAATATGAGAGCATATCGAGGTCAAATCCGCGGCCGCTGCCCTGGTAGGCAAAGCTGGCATCGGTAAACCGATCAGACAGCACCACTTCACCGCGTGCCAGCGCTGGCGCTATCAACTGTTGCAGGTGGTCGCGCCGGGCGGCAAATACCAGCAGCGCTTCGGTCATCGCATCCATTGCATCGTTCAGCACCAAAGCCCTGATTTTTTCGGCCAGCGGGGTACCACCGGGCTCACGGGTGAGCGTCACCACCCTGCCCTGTGCTTCAAAGACTTGCGCCAGCGCGCCAATTTGGCTGGATTTGCCAGCCCCGTCAATGCCCTCGAAGCTGATGAAAAGTCCGGTATGTTTCATGGATGGGGTTGAATTCTCATTGCCTGCGCTGGTATTTGTTAACTGCGCGGTTGTGCGCCGCCAGATTTTCACTGAACTGGCTGCTGCCATCACCACGCGCGACAAAATACAGCGCGCCACTGGTGGCAGGCTGCGCCGCCGCCAGCAAGGCGGCTTTGCCGGGCATGGCAATGGGTGTCGGTGGCAAGCCACCCCGGGTGTAGGTATTCCAGGGCGTGTCAGCCTGCAAGTCGCGCCGGCGCAGGTTGCCGTCAAACTGTTCACCCATGCCATAAATCACCGTTGGGTCGGTTTGCAAGGGCATGCCGGCGCGCAGGCGGTTGCTGAACACTGAGGAGATCATCGGTCGGTCACTGGCACGCCCGGTTTCCTTTTCAATAATGCTGGCCAGCGTCAACAATTCATCGGGGGTTTTCAAAGGTGTGTCGCTTTGGCGGGCCTGCCATGCTGCGCTCAGATGCGCATCCATCGCCCGCAGGGCGCGTTTGAGCAGCGCCAGGTCGCTGCTGCCCTTGGCGTAGTTGTAGGTGTCCGGGTAAAACCGCCCTTCTGCCGGCAACCCTGCACGGTCGAGCTTTTGCATGATCAAATCAGGCTCCAGCCCTTTCGTATCTTGCGCAAGATGCTCCTCTTTACGCAGCGCCGCGCGGACCTGCCTGAAGGTCCAGCCCTCCACCAGGGTCACGGCACGCAGGGTTTCGTCGCCACGCACCAGCTTCGACAGCAGTGAGGCAGGAGTCAGTTCGCCTTCAAATTCATAGCTGCCGGCCTTGATCAGCCTGGCCTGGCCCGACAGGCGAAACCACCAGTACAAGGCCAGTGGAGATGTTTCCACCCCCGCTTCGACCGCCGCCTGCGCGACAGCTCGGGGGGTGGTGCCTGGCTCAATGGCCAGTTCGACCACCCCGCCAATGAGGGTCAGGCGATGGTTAACCCACCACCAGGATGCACCTGCAAGCAGCAAAACCAGCACCAGCAGTAAACCAATGAGACGACGCACGGCCCTGTAACCTTCCGGGAAAATAGCAGCGCATCATAATCCTCGCCATGCAAACACCCATTCACTTACTCAACGGCGTTGCGGCGCTGTTCAAGGTTGGCCTGATTCGTGTGCAGGGCGACGATGCCGCCAAGTTTCTGCACGGTCAGTTGACCAACGACTTCGTGGCGTTAGGCCCCGGCGAGGCCCGGCTGGCCGGATTTTGCACCAGCAAGGGTCGGCTGCAAGCGAGCTTTATTGGCTTCAAACTGAGCCCGACTGACATCCTGCTGGTCTGCGACCTGGCCCTTTTGCCCGCCACGCTCAAACGTCTTTCGATGTTTGTGATGCGTGCCAAGGCCAAACTAAGCGATGCAAGCGCCGATTTTGTGTTATTCGGGCTGGCTGGCCAGGCTCTCCAGAATGCTATTGAACTAAGAGCTATCAGCGCTTTTCCCACTTGGGCTAGAGCCTATTTTGATGGTGTATCTTTGGTCAGTCTCCATCCGGCCGATGGGGTGGCTCGCGCGCTCTGGGTGGCACCTTCGGGTAGCCCGGCCCCGGCCGGAGCCGTGCTGTCGCAGGCCCTTTGGGACTGGAGCGAAGTGCGCAGTGGCATTGCGACGATTACCCCATCGGTTGCTGAAGCCTTTGTGCCGCAAATGCTCAACTACGAGTCGGTCGGCGGGGTGAACTTCAAAAAGGGCTGCTATCCCGGCCAGGAGGTGGTTGCGCGCAGCCAGTTTCGAGGCACATTGAAGCGCCGGGCCTATCTGGCGCATTGCGCCAGCCCCATGAAAGTTGGCGAGGAAGTGTTCAGCAGCGACGATCAGGGCCAGCCTGTGGGCACCGTGGCGCAAACCGCTGCCGCGCCCGCGAGCGGTTTTGATGCGATCATATCGATGCAAATCAGCGCGTATGAGTCTGGTGGTGTGCGCCTGGGGGCAGTCGATGGGCCACCGTTGATGCTGTCGCCGCCGCCCTACCCCTTGCTGGCCGATATCTGAAAGTGTTGTCATGAACAAATTGATCTCCTTGCTTGTCCTGTGCACTGCCAGCGCCATGGCCAGCGGCGAAACCATCGGCGATGTCAGCACCACCTTCAAGCTACTCAGTCCCAACGACAAGGTGGTGGTGGATGTTTTTGACGACCCGGCGGTCGATGGCGTTGCCTGTTACCTGTCACACGCCAAGACCGGCGGTTACAAGGGTGCGATGGGTCTTGCTGAAGACACGGCGGATGCGTCTGTTGCCTGCCGCCAAGTCGGCCCAATCGGGTTCAAAGGCAAGATCGACAAGCAAGACGAGGTATTCAACGCGCGCTCATCGTTTTTGTTCAAACACGTGCGGGTGGTACGCATGGTCGATGTGAAGCGCAACACGCTGGTGTATTTGGTGTACTCCGACAAAATCATTGACGGCAGCCCAAAAAACAGCGTGACAGCCGTCCCGGTGCCCGCTGCCCAGCCGATACCGGTCAAGTAGGCGTTGCAAATGAAATATGGCTCTGGCCCTTGCCAGCAAAGCGCTGATAGCTTCTTTTTTAATAGCTAAACAGCACTTTTCAGGCATCACACGCGAGCTTCACCCCGCCCCTGTGTGTGCAAGGCTAGAAGCTGATTTGTCACAAATACCAAGATGAGGCAACCCGGTGAGGTGTGCAGCGGCATCAGGACACCGTGCCAGAAATATCAAAATCAATAGCTGCCAGCGCTTGCCAGACGGGGGCTAGAGGCTGATTTGTTACAACCATTTGCACTCATTGGTGCCATCGCTGGTCCGGGCGGCAACGCCAAGGTGACTGCCAGCGAGTCCATTGCCGCGAAGAAACACCACGGCCCATCGCTTCAATTGCCCGACTTGCAATGCCAGCGGTAGGGG
>DAOSLL010000413.1:0-4371 GCA_035368905.1 Rhodoferax sp. | reverse complement strand
TCCGGTCTGAAGTGCAAATGATGTTCCAGTGATTGGGCATTTTCACCTTTATCAAGCCAGTGGCTGCGCTTGCTGCCAAACTTCGCAGGAATCAATTCCATAGTGCAGTGACAAGACGATGTCGGCATGCTCAAGCGAGCAATTCCCCTGTCCAAAGGGTACCGACTTCTGGGGTCTGGCCCGGTACCGCTGCTCACTACTGCGCATAAGGGCCGGATTAACGCCATGGCCCAGTCATGCCACACCATGATGGAGTTTGGCTACCACTGGTAGGATGCGTCGTCAACAATCGGGACTTTAGCTTTGCCGCGCTAAACTGTTGAAATGGCGACCTGGGTGCGGTGCTGCTATCTCGTATGCGAGAAAACAAGCGCTTCAAAAAGTGGTAGCCGCAGGTGAAGTCCGGTCAAACGGTGCACCGATCTTGGCTTTACAAATGAGTCACTCACAAACCGCTCTTTGCAAGCAATACAGTCGCACATTTTCGCAGCGACTGGCATTGAGCACTGGCTGCCAATTTCAGGTACCGGGTGGCATACGATGAATCGCTGCGAAAGCGTGCCATGTCAATCCAGCAACCCAGTCCAGCCATAAGCCATTTGAAATGGACTTCTTCGAGCAGCAGGTCTCGTGCATCAATCAAGGCAACCCCGTCATTGCGCAGTGGTGAATTTTTTGTTTTGCTCTGCATGCCAAGCAAGATACGGTGGCGGCTGGGGTTGGTGCAGCAGCGGGAAATGCTGAAGCTCAAAGCATGAGCGGCATCAAAAAGAGTCGTCCCGCTTACTTTTGCAAAATCAGTTGGCTCCCTTGGTCGCCTCGCCCAAGTTCTTGACGGTTTCGACTGCTTGAGCTGTAAATGCAGAGAAGTTGGCTTGGGCAGCTTCGACGGCTTGCTTGGCGGAATTCTGAGCGCTCACGAATGAGGACTGACTGGCATTTACGGCGTTATTGAAAAACGCCATAGCGGGCTCAGAACCTGCCGGGACGTTTGATCTAGTGCTTTCGACCAGATTTGAGATGCCCCTTTGGACATCTGCCATATTTGCTTGTGAAGCCTTGGCGTACTCTGCATTGACAGCCGAGACGATTTTCTGGATTTCCTGAGCGTAGGTGGCAGCCTTCTCGGCTGCCTGCTTGGCCAGAGCGGCTTGTAGCGCGACCAATGCCTGAGGATCCTTGGCCCCCAGGACGGACTTTGCATACTCGAACGAATCACTCAATACCGCCATCGAGGTCAGCATATTGAGTTCGACCAGTTTTTCGGCGGCAGCTTGAGTTTTAGTTGCCAGAGCTTGGGCTGATTCAACGCTTGCTTTGGCAGTGGCGACGAGCTTTTCAGCGGTTTTGTTCATTTCATTTTCCTCGGGTGGTTCATGACAACTGAAACGCAAACCTTGTGGGGTTTATGGTGCAGTGCAGCAAAATGCATTGTAGGGAGAATGCGAGTGGAAAGGGTGTTTTTGTTGTAGTACAGCAGCGACAAAGAAACTTCGCCAAGAAGCGGTAATCGGCGCTTCATGGTCGGTGTTGCTCATTGTTTTAGCACACCTCGGAACGTCATGGCTGGCGCGGGGTTGGAGAATTGTTCGGCTAGTTGTTCACAGTGTTGACAACGGGTTTTGGGGATAAGAATCGGCTGCGATGAGCTGCCGTCCCAGACAAGCTATGTGTCGTCTGGCAGGATAATGTTCAGCGACCTCCAGCCCAAGCCAATTCAACCACAGATGTCACGAATCAGCCAAAGCAAGAAACTCCCCCCGTCACCCAATGCTGACCAGATCGTAGCAGTGCGCCGATTGGTAGACATTGGTGATGGGGTGCAGGCGCGGCAGCATCTGGCGGCGCTGTGCAAATCCTTCCCTGACTTCAAACCTTTACTAGGTCTGGCTTGGGAAGTGGAGGACCGCTGTGGAGTCCCTACCCATCCAGCAACATGCTTGCAACCCGAGTGCGGATGGTTGAGAGCTGCGTCGGCGTGAGCGGCGCGCTCTTGAGCGCTCGCGCTACCTGTGACTTGAGGGTCATGCCGAAAGGGAAACTAGCGCTCTCGCAAATGAAGTCGACGCCAATGTCGATGCACGCTGGGTCGTGTGCACGTATTTCCACCCGGTCAGGGCGGTCTTTAACTCTTGCACGATGTCTATCAAACGGTGACCACGTGTGCGACGGGTCAGCTCGCGGATGGTGTTTCTGAGTTTGTCGATGGCCTTGTCGGCCACTTTGATCCTGGCACCATTTCGGCTGACGGTAAAGCCCAGAAACTTGCGGTTTCGGGGTCTGTCTACGGCGCTCTTTTGGGCGTTCACTGTGAGCCGCAGTGAATCGCGCTAGACAAGCGCGTTACGTTATGCATGACCCGCTCCCCCGCACATTGGCTTTTGACAAAGATATTGCAGTCATCGGCATAGCGGGCAAGGCGGTGGCCTCGGGCGTCCAGCACCCAGTCCAGTTCGTCCCGCACCACGTTGGCCAACACCGGCGACAAAGGGCCGCCTTGCGGCACCCCTTGTATCGTGGCTTGGGTTTGGCCATCCACCTGCACACCGCCTTTGAGAAAGCGGTTGATGAGTTTGAGTACATCGGGTGCATCCACGTGCTGGCGCACGCGCACCATCAGGCGGTCGTGGTTGACGCGGTCAAAGAACGCCTCCAGATCAATGTCCACCACCCAGCCGAATCCTTGTCGGATGGTGGCTTGGGCGTAGCGCACTGCTTGATGAGCATTGCGTCCTGGCCTAAAGCCGTAGCTGTTGGGGTGGAAGTGCGGCTCCCAGTGTTGCTGCACCACTTGGGCTACAGCTTGCTGGATGAACCGGTCCACCACGGTGGGGATGCCGAGCAGGCGTTTTCTTCCGCCTGGCTTTGGGATTTCCACGCGCTTGACTGGCTTGGGCTGATAAGCGCCTGCCACCAGTTGCGCGCGTATGCTGGGCCAGTTCGCTTTGAGGTGGGCACCAAGTTCATCGACAGTCATGCCGTCGATGCCTGGCGCGCCTTTGTTGCGCTTGACCCGTTCCAAGGCCCGTTTGAGGTTCTCTTTGTGCAGAACCTCGGTCATCAGGGTCGAGATTTCCAATGATGGGGTGGACTGGTGTTCTCCAGCGATGGGTTCATCCACTGACGCGGGCCTGTCGGATTGCGTCGGTGGCACCGCAGCATTGGCCGCGTTGTGCTTGTCAGATGCTGTCCCATCTCTCTTCACACCAATTCCTCATCGTTCAAGGCTCGGTGCCTTCGGTGCGGGCCGCACCTACTATGCCTTTTGCTGACTTCTGCCATGCGCTCGAAACCGGTTCCCCGGTTCTCAGTCGTTTGCCGCTTGCGCGGTCACGACACATGGCAGATCTCCCGTGGTAAGACACAAATCCTTCCTCGCATAGACGCCGGATTTACAAAATGCACCCTTGTCGGTGTTGCCACCCACTTGTAGATAGAGGACTTCGCGGTCACGTGCCCGCTCGTCCCGAATGCATCACGCCTCATATCCGGTTTTTGTTCATCGCCCTGCGATTTCGCCTTGGGCTTCCTCTGCACCCCGCCTCGCGACGACGCACTTGCCCAATGGCCTAGCCTTCGGCTCCACAAGCCTGGCACCGGGACTTTCACCCGGCTGGATTCGTGCCATGCACGGCACACACGTAGAGTTCAGCGGCGGCCGAAGGCCGTCCGATGGAACGAGCAGTTAGACCTCACACCCCACCTCCCGAATATCGCCGTCATGCCAAACGAAGAAATTTTGATGGTGTGAATAGACATGACGCTCTGCATTCCAGGCAGTACGCCTGTTCATCGTCGCTACGTGGCCGGGCTTGCACATAACCACTTGCTTCAGCGGCGTTTCGTAGACCCCATAGAAGCCTACGCGCCGCCCAAGCGGCATGAAAACTTCGGTTTCCTTAAGGCCAAAACCTACCGGCCCAGCATGACCTTGTTTCCAAGTGACGGTAACAGGATGGTCTGAGCAAATGAACTCTGGTCCTCCTTCGGGCGCCACCAAGACAGACCATGTCCTTTGCCCCAAGAGCGGTAGAAGATCATCAAAGGCGTTGAACTCGATACGCAAGTTGCCTTCTGGATGAAACTCAATTTTGTATTTTCCCTCTTCAACGAACTGCTTGACCTGTTCAAAGGAGACCGCTTCGCTGATGCTCTCGCCTGCGTCCCGTGCCTTTGCTACATTGCGATTCCAGACTTTTTCGTCAGACGCTAATAGATCGGCAAGCCTCCTGAGCACTTGCTCCCTTGCGTCGTTAAAGGACCCACGCATCTTTGGATTTCTTACTGCAATAAGGCCCAGCAGGTTTAAGATCAGGTTCCAGTCGCTATCGTTTGGGAATGCCTCGCTGTCGATTACTCTGCGAATTGCGG
>DAOSLL010000412.1:0-4381 GCA_035368905.1 Rhodoferax sp. | reverse complement strand
TGACCTATCCGGAGCGTGTTCACAGCCGATCCCAGTTGCTTGACAAGGTCTGGGGTGACCATGTTTTCATCGAAGAGCGGACAGTGGATGTCCACGTCAAGCGTCTGCGCGAGGCCTTGGGGCTTGAGGCCGGGTTGATGGTTGAAACCGTGCGTGGTGCGGGGTATCGGTTAACGGCTTCATGATGACCTGGCGAATCCTGTTCTTTCTGTTTTGCCTTTGTGTCGGTGGCTTGTCGGGTTGGCTACTGCTTGAGCGGTGGAATTTTGGCTACGGTGACCGCGTCGGCCTTGTGGTGGCAGCGCTGTTTTGGCTTGCGTTGGATGCCAGCGGAGCAGGGCGGCTGTTGGGTTACCTGCGTGCCAGCGGGACTGCTGAGCCTGCGCGCCTTTGGGGTATTTGGGGCGAGGTGGCAATGCGCGTGCGCCGACTGGTGCGCGACCGAGATCGTCAACTGACCGAGAGTCATCGCAGATTGCAGGATTTTTTGGCTGCGTTTCAGTCTTCGCCGAATGGTGTGGTGTTACTTGACAGGGATGCTTGCATTGAGTGGTGCAACCAAACCGCGACCCAGCATTTCGGCATCTTGGCTCAGCGTGACTTGGCCCAGGCTATTGCGAACCTTGTGCGCGACCCGGCGTTTGTCGCCTATTTGGCCAGTCGCGACTATCAGCGCAGCATTACCATGCCCGGGCGTCAGCACTCAGCCGCGCGTCCGGTGTTGTTGTCCGTGCAATTGCACCCTTACGGCGAGGGCCGGACTTTGTTGCTGTCCCGGGATATCACTGCCCTGGAGCAGGCCGAGGCGATGCGACGCGACTTTGTCGCCAATGTGTCGCATGAAATCCGGACCCCGTTAACGGTACTGGCTGGTTTCGTCGAGACACTGCAAACCCTGCAACTTGACGAGTCGGAGCGTCAACACTACCTGGCGTTGATGACGCAGCAATCGAGCCGGATGCAAACACTGGTGAGCGATTTGCTGACCCTGTCGAGACTGGAAGGCAGCCCGGCACCGGATTTGTCACGCTTGACACCTTTCCCACAACTGATCGAACAGCTCAGGCAAGATGCGGCTGCGCTGTCACAGACGCGCACACTTGAACTAGAGCGGCCGCACCTGCTAGTTTTTGAAAACAACTTTGAGGGGCAGATTGCCGGCAATGTGAGCGAACTGCTGAGCGCGATGGGCAATTTGGTTAGCAATGCGATCCGCTATACACCGGCTGGCGCGCGGATCACAGTGCAAAGCGAGCTGCTGCTGGATGGCAGCCTGGTGTTTTCAGTGCAGGATACCGGCCCGGGCATCGCGCCAGAACATTTGGGGCGTTTGACAGAGCGCTTTTACCGCGTGGACCGCAGTCGTTCGCGCGAGACAGGTGGCACTGGCTTGGGATTGGCCATTGTCAAACATGTGGCTCAACGGCACGGAGCCACGCTGTCCATTGAAAGCAGCCTGGGAAAAGGATCCACATTTCGGATCATGTTTCCTTCTGACCGAATAAAGCCCTAATCCGGTCGACGCTCGAAAAGAGCCAGTTTTTCCTGGGGATCAGCCGGGTGGTGAATGGTGCCACGTGCTTGCCATGGGGTACTTTGAATGATGTCGGTAGCAGTTGTGCCAGGCAAACCGCCGTCTGCAATCAGCCACGAGCAGGGGCTGCCCGATGCAATGGGCTTGAGGGTCAGTTCCCCATAAAACTGAAACGCAGCAGTCTGACTTCGGCTCAGACCCAAGGTTGAAACGCAGTTTGGCTTACCTGCCATGATCGCCATGGCCTGTCGCACCAGCGGCTCGTAACTGCGCGCGAAGTCCAATAGGGGTAACCACAATGTCATCAACAGTAGCCAACATAACGCGGCTCCACCCGCTGGCAGAACAACGCTTTTCCAGATTGCCGAGCGGTGTCGCCCTGCTCGCCATATTACCAGCCAAGCCCATATTCCACTTGCGAAGAGTGCTATCAAAAATAAAGCAGGTGAAAAGTCATGAACAAAACCGGGTGCGAGTCGCGCAACATTCATGGCGGGCTTGGCCGGAACGCCAGTTTGCATTGAAATCCACACCACCCAAATGATCACGGCACAGCCGCTGAAAAAGATAAGGGTGAACCAGTCAATCAACGCGCTCAGGCTACGCCCCAGCGTTGGTAGCGCAAATGCTGCAAGTGCCGCCAGTGCGGGCAAGGCCAATAGCAGCGATCGATCAGCCGCACCGGTGGTAAGCGTAGCTGCGGCGGCCACCATCACAAACCACAAGGGCAACCACAAATGTCGGCTGCTAAACCTGGCTCCAAACAACTGGTGACGCCAACGCCAGAGTGTCCAGCATGCCAACGGCCAAGTGGGCCAGGTGAACCACAAAAAAAGGCGTCCCAGTCGCTGCCACTCGCTCCAGTTGGCATGCGGCAACTCAATCCGCCAGCGCCACAGTTGCCATCCGGTTGCCAACAGCGCGCAGGCCAAAGTTATTGCCAACACAATGATCGCCCTTGATTGCTTGTGTTTTCTGACCTCGTTGTTGTTGCCGACCGCCAGAAAATAGATCGCCGTGCATCCCAGTCCAAGTGCCAGCGCCATGGTCGGTGCGCCAGACAGGGATAGACCCAACAGTCCCGCGGCAGCACCCAGGCCCGGTGCCATCAATCGATAAGGCAGGGCGGCCATTGCGAAAAAAAACACCGCGGTAAAGCAGAGCTGCGCCAGTGCTGGGGTGGTCTCATGCGCGAGTTGAGCCAGCCCAAGACATGCAATGAAGGCCAGCAGTCCACCGTCAGCCAGGGCACGAGCATAGTCTGTGGGCTCGGCTTCACCGCCAAAGGCAAAGGCCACCGGCTGTGCCATCGGACTTCGCGCCAAGTAATAGGTGCCGTACCAGGTGGCCATCAGCGTGATGATCAGCAGCAGTATGAAAGGAATACGTGCTGCCATGTCGATAGGTAACCAGGCCGGCGACAGGCTGATGGCCCAGGCCCCCAGCCAGTAAGGCAGCAGCGCGTCAACCTCGGGTCCAAGTCCGCCAAGTACCGGACTGAACCACTCTGTATTGCCGCGGGCCATTTCCGCCATGTAGCCAAACGTGTTGATGTCGGCGCGCTTCCACGGCCCGCGCCCGACAAACCCGGGCAACACGTAGGCTAGGCAAAACAGCCACAGTGCAACTCGGGACAGGCGCTTGACAGCACCTTGTGCAACGATGGCAGGTGTCGGTTGATTCACGGGCAGTACAGGTTCAGGCGGAGTGAAAAACGCTCCGGTGCAAAGAAAAAGGCAGCGCGGTATGACCGGCTGCCTTTTGGCACAGCATCTAGAGCCGCTTACTTGGCGGTGGGCTTGCCAAAGCGGTTACGGAATTTCTCGACCCGGCCGCCCATGTTATCTACCGACTTCTGCGTGCCGGTATAAAAGGGGTGCGATTCGCTGGATGTATCGAGTTTGTACAGCGGAAGCTCGCGACCATCTTCCAAGGTGATTTTTTCCTTTGTGCTGGCGCAAGAACGGGTCACGAACTTGAAGCCATTTGACAGATCCACGAAACAAATTTCGCGGTAGTTGGGGTGAATGCCTTTTTTCATATTGACTCCATCAGTTGCGTTAGCCGCGTCAGCCCTTGCACAATCCACTGCGCAATTTCAAGCTACTCGTACTTTTCGCTGAAAGCCTGTGATTATAGACTAGCCGCCTCGCCTCATCAGGTCAAAGAACTCGCTGTTGGTCTTGGTGGCTTTCATCTGCTTGAGCACCATTTCCATCGACTCGATTTCATCCATGTTGTAGAGGAATTGCCGAAGGATGCGGGTTTTTTGCAGGATATCCGGTTGTAACAACAGCTCTTCGCGGCGGGTTCCGCTGCGGTTGAGTTGAATCGAGGGAAACACCCGCTTTTCATAGAGTCGCCGATCCAGGTGGATTTCGCTGTTGCCAGTACCTTTGAATTCTTCAAAAATGACTTCGTCCATGCGGCTGCCAGTGTCCACCAGCGCAGTGGCGATGATGGTCAACGAGCCGCCTTCTTCCACATTGCGGGCAGCACCCAAAAAACGCTTGGGCCGCTGCAGCGCATTTGAATCCACACCGCCAGTCAAAACCTTGCCTGACGATGGCACCACATTGTTATAGGCGCGCGCCAAACGGGTGATCGAATCCAGCAAGATCACCACGTCACGCTTGAGCTCAACTAGGCGCTTGGCGCGTTCAATTACCATTTCAGCCACATGCACGTGCCGCGCTGCTGGTTCATCAAAAGTTGATGCAATGACCTCACCCTTGACGGTGCGCTGCATTTCGGTGACTTCCTCAGGGCGCTCATCAACCAACAGCACCATCATGTGACTGTTCGGGTAGTTGGCGGCAATGGCGTGGGCAATGTGCTGCATCATCA
>DAOSLL010000411.1:0-4398 GCA_035368905.1 Rhodoferax sp. | reverse complement strand
GATGTAGAAGTCCTGATCGCAGCTTCACGTCGTGAAAAAGTGCAGGATATTCAAGGACTGGCCGAAGCTGCGGGGCTCAAGCCAGTGATCATTGATGTGGAGTCGTATGCCTCCCGACTGGCCACCAGCCGCTTGATTGCGAATACGCCGAATCAGGGTATTGGCAACATCGTGGCTTTATTTGAAGTTGGTGCCATGACCACCAGCATGCAGGTTATTCGCAATGATGAAGTGTTGTATGACCGCGATCAAGCCTTTGGCGGGGCGCAGTTAACCCAGATGATTGTTCGCCAGTATGGTTTTTCCCTGGAGGAGGCAGAGAGCAAAAAACGCAGTGACGACCTGCCAGAGGACTATGCCTCTGTGGTTTTGCAGCCGTTTATCGAAAGTTTGGTTCAGGAAATCGGGCGCGCCCTACAGTTTTTTTTCACCAGCACCACGCACAACAAGGTCGATATGGTGATGCTGGCAGGTGGATGTGCGGCGTTGCCGGGGTTGGCAGCAGCAGTCACCAAGCAAACTACTTTTGCCGCTAGCGTGGCGAATCCGTTCGACGGAATGGAGTTGGCGAGTGGTGTCAAACTCAACAAAATGACCCGTGAGGCACCGTCTTACCTCACCTCCTGCGGCTTGGCATTGCGGAGGTTTCTGCAGTGATTCTGATCAACCTGCTGCCGCACCGCGAACTTGCGCGCAAGCGCCGTAAAGACGTATTTAACGTCAGCCTTGGGTTTGCCGCACTTGTTGGTGTACTGATTTCAGTTCTGGTACTTCTCTGGTTTCAGGCCGAAATCGCCGCGCAGCAGGACAAAAACCAAATACTACAGAGCGAGATCAAGAAGTTTGATGCTCAGATCAAGGAAATTGCGACCCTGGAGGCGGAGATTGTGGCATTGAGGGCGCGTCAGCAAGCCGTGGAGGACTTGCAGTCAGACCGCAATATGCCGGTGCATTTGTTGACCGAATTGGTGCGGCAACTGCCTGAAGGTGTATATATCAACAGCATGCGCCAAGACGGACAAAATGTGTCCTTGCTTGGAGTTGCACAATCGAATGAGCGCATATCGGAGTTGTTGCGTAACCTCAGCGGAGGTTCGGCATGGCTAGCCCGCCCAGAATTGGTTGAGATCGTCACCGGAAGCGTCAGCTTGGCACCCAAGGATCAGCGGCGTGTTGCAAATTTCAATGTCCGCGTCAAGCTGGTCAGGTCCAGCGAGGCAGAAAAAGCCAAGGCTGCAGCGGGCACAACTGGTGCAGCCAAGCTGAAGGGCGCTTCAGCTACCATGCCCTCTGTGGCATCCTCTCTACCGCTGGCCAAGTAAGGCATTCCATGGCAACATTCCCCAAGGTCAACGTAGACTTGAAAGCCTGGTTTGAAGGTGCTTCGAACCAGTTTCGTGGCCTGGACAGCAAGGATCCGTCAAGTTGGCCGACACTGCCGAGGTATGCCGTTTTTGTTTTTCTTGCGGCAGTCTGCGTGGCAATTTTCTGGTATTTCCTGCTCAGCGACAAACAGGTGGAACTGACCACTGAACAGCAGAAAGAACTCACTTTGCGCGACGAGTTCAAAGTGAAGCTGGCCAAGGCCGTCAGCCTTGAAGCGCTAAAGAAGCAGCGCGAGCAGGTGCAACAGTACGTTACTCAGCTTGAAAAGCAATTGCCAAGCAAATCCGAAATGGATGCCCTGTTATCTGACATCAACCAGGCTGGCATCGGGCGGAGCCTGCAATTCGAACTTTTCAGGCCTGGACAGGTCGCCGCCAAAGAGTACTATGCAGAGTTGCCTATTGCGGTCCGTGTGACAGGTCGTTACCACGACATAGGTGCTTTCGCTGCCGATATTGCGAATTTGTCTCGCATCGTCACAATTAACAACATGTCCATAGTGCCCGCAAGGGACGGGATGCTGGCTCTAGATGCCACAGCCAAGACCTTCCGTTATCTCGACGCAGAAGAAGTCAATGCACAGCGTAAAGCGGTTGCACCTGGGGCAAAAAAATAATGATGAAGCGTCTTCCATGGGTCCTGACCACCGCTTTGGTGTTCGTGCTTAGCGCTTGTGGTCGCGCGGCTGACGAAGAATTGCGCGAGTGGATGGCTTTCCAGGTCAGTCAGGCACACTCTAAAGTGACACCACTGGCAGAACCCAAGCAGTTCAAGCCCGAAACCTACAGCCAGGTCTCTGAACTGCATCCTTTTAGCAACCAGAAATTGACAGTTGCGCTGAAAAAGGATTCTCCGCAGGCTTCGGCCAGCGGTGCACTGCTGACACCAGAATTGGCACGCCGAAGGGAGCCGCTAGAAGAGTTTCCGCTCGACTCCATGGTCATGGTTGGGCGCATGGAACGTTTGGGTAAACCGGTGGCGCTGATCACAATTGGCAAACTGCTGTACCAAGTGCGTCTTGGTGACCATCTGGGGCTGGATTACGGGTTGGTCACCAATATCTCCGCGACCGAAGTGAGCTTGCGGGAGATTGTCCAGGATGCGGCCGGAGAGTGGATTGAACGCACTGCATCCTTGCAGTTGCAAGAGAGGTCAAAATGATGAAGCATAACTACCGATGGATTGAGTGGGCCTGCTGGCGGCTGTGGCTATATGCGGGAGTCCTGTTGACATCGGCAGTCGCACAGGCTCAGGTGGCCATTCAAAGCGTGAGCGGCTCTTTGCAAAGCGGGGTTGAGGTGGTCAAAATTGACCTGAGTCAGGCTTTGACACAGGTGCCTTCTGGATTTGCCATTCAGTCTCCGGCCAGAATTGCACTCGATTTTCCGAATGTAGTCAGCGCCATGGGTCGATCAAATGTGGAGGTCAACCAAGGCAACCTCAAGTCGGTCAGCGTGGTACAGGCGGGGAACCGCACGCGTGTGGTATTGAACCTGAAGCAGTCAGCCGCCTATAAGACCCAACTGCAGGGCAACTCGTTGCTGGTGGTTCTGGACCGTGTTCCTGGCGCGACCCCGGCAGCCACTGCGCAGGTGTTCGCTGAAAATCAGAGCCGCGACACCTTGCCCCTGCGTGATCTTGACTTCAAGCGGGGCACGGAAGGCGCTGGGCGCGTCGTGGTTGCTTTGCCCAACAACCAGGTAGGGGTGGATATCCGCCAGCAGGGCCAGACACTGGTCGTTGAGTTCATGAAAACAACCTTGCCTGAAGGCCTGCGAAGAAGACTTGATGTGACAGACTTTGGTACGCCAGTCAAAACGGTCACCACCTTTCAGTCGGGAGATCGGGTGCGCATGGTGATTGAGCCCCAGGGGCAGTGGACCCACAGCGCTTACCAAAGCAACGAGCAATTTGTGGTGGAGGTCAAGCCAATCAAGGTAGACCCCACCAAATTGACGCAGGGGCCTGGCTACAGCGGTGAGAAGTTGTCGTTGAACTTTCAAAACATTGATGTTCGTTCGCTCCTTCAGGTGATTGCCGACTTCACCAGTTTCAACGTCATTACTTCTGATTCGGTCAACGGTGCGGTCACTTTGCGCTTGCAGGATGTGCCTTGGGACCAGGCGCTGGACATTATTTTGCAGGCCAAAGGCTTGGGTATGCGCAAGACCGGCAACGTGCTGTGGATCGCGCCCAAAGATGAAATCATTGCCAAGGAAAAGCTGGAACTTGAATCCAAAGCGACTGTGCTCAGCCTGGAACCAGTCCGTACCCAGTCGTTTCAATTGAACTATGCCAAAGCGGCTGAAATCGCATCGCAGTTGACGGGGGCTGGCGGCGGGGATAAAAGTGCTGCTCGCACCCTCAGCCCTCGTGGCAGCGCTACCGCGGATGCCCGAACCAATCAGCTATTTGTAACCGACGTGCCGTCCAAGCTGGAAGATGTTCAACAGCTTCTGAAGAAGCTCGATGTGGCAGTCAGACAGGTCATGATCGAAGTTCGAATTGTCGAGGCCAGCGACAACTTCGGGAAATCTCTCGGAGTGAAGTTTGGTTCATCTGATCTTAGAGCACAGCAGGGTGGCGATGGCGGATACCAGTTGTCCGGGGACAACAGAATAGCCATTGGGACGAGTTACAGCAATGTCGTCAACACCACCGGGGCCAGTGGTCTTCCGGTTGACACCTCGGGCAGTTTTGTCAACTTGCCAGCCGTGCAGCCCTTTGGCGGAACCGCCGCGACCTTTGGTGTTTCCATTTTCAATGCGGTGGCCAATCGATTCTTGAACCTTGAAATCTCTGCGTTGGAGGCTGATAGCAAGGGTAGATTGGTTTCAAGCCCCAGAGTTGTTACCTCCGATGGTAAAAAGGCAACCATCAAACAGGGTGAACAAATCCCCTATCAGACCAGTGACCCGATCAAGGGCGCAACAACCAGTTTCAAAGATGCAAATCTGAGATTGGAAGTGACACCGCAAATTACGCCGGAAGGCACAGTCATCATGGACTTGG
>DAOSLL010000410.1:0-4407 GCA_035368905.1 Rhodoferax sp. | reverse complement strand
GGCGCTGGAAAAAAGCGTTGCCGAACACCTGGATGTAGGCGGCGCGACCGGCCAGACCGACAAACGCCAGCGCGATGGTGGCCACAATGAACTTGCTGCGCCAGACCGGTGTCGGGCTGGCCAATAGCGGACTGGAGGTGTAGGCAATGCTGCGGCTCATGGTGACCCCGCCTGTTTGCGTGGGTCGCGCGGTGCGACCGGTTCGGCCGGAACTTGTGCCGTGTAGGCAACGTAGGCAGTGATGGCCGGATTGGCACCACGCATCTGCAGGCGCGACCTGGCCAGTTGCTCAACCCGCGCCGAAGTGGACTGGGCCCGTTTTTCCACCTGCAGTCGCTCGCTTTCAACCGTCAGCCGATGCGCCGCTGACCGGGCCTGGTCAAGCTCGGCGTAGAGGCTGCGCGAGGCGTATTGCACGTTGACCAGATACAGTGCACTCAACACCACGCCCATCGCCAGCAGCAGGTTCAGTCGCATCATGTGCCGGCCCCCGCTTGGATCATGTTGCGCTCGGCCACCCGCATGATGGCGCTGCGCGCGCGCGGGTTGGCCGCGACCTCGGCAGCACCAGGACGGACGCGCCCCAGGGCCTTGAGTTGCATCGCCTGCGGCACGGCAAACGGCGCACGGCGGTCAAAAACATGACGCGAATGACTGGCAATGAACTGCTTGACGATGCGGTCTTCCAGCGAGTGAAAGCTGATCACTACCAGCCGTCCGCCCGGTTGCAGCACTTTGAGGGCCGCGCCTAAGCCCTGTTGCAACTCTTCAAGCTCGGCATTGATGAAAATCCGAAAAGCCTGAAATGTGCGCGTTGCAGGGTTCTGGCCCGGCTCGCGGGTTTTGACCGTGTCAGCCACGAGCTGGGCCAATTCAGTGGTGGTTGAAAGGGTGCCCCGAGCCTGTCGGCGCGCAACAATCGCCTTTGCAATGGGGCCAGCATACCGTTCTTCGCCATATTCACGTATTACCTCCGCTATGTGTTCAAACTCTGCGTCGGCCAGCCACTGCGCCACGCTTTGACCCCGCGTGGTGTCCATGCGCATGTCCAGAGGTCCTTCGAACCTGAAACTAAAGCCCCGCGCCGGGTTGTCAACCTGCGGGGAACTGATACCCAAATCCAGCAGCACCCCGGCCACACTGGCCACTGGCAGTTCGCCCAAGTGGCTAAAACCCTGGTGCCGGATGGAGAACCGTGTATCGGCGATGCGCGCCGCCTCATCCACTGCATCGGTATCCTTGTCAAAGGCAATCAAGCGATCGGTCGGCATCAATCTGGACAGAATCAGTCGACTATGACCACCACGTCCGAACGTGGCATCGACATACACGCGCGCTGCCATGCCGTGCGCCTGTGCCTCAAGTGATTGTCCAAGTAAAGCATCAACTGCTTCACCCAACAACACAGTGGTGTGTGTCCATGAATTACCCACCACCGTCCTTCAGAAAGCAAAGTCCCTGAAGACATCAGGCATGTCGCCTTGCATGGCCTGCGCTTCCTGCGCGTCGTAAGTGGGCTTGTCCCACAACTCGAAGTAACTGCCCATGCCCAGCAACACGGCATCCTTGGTGATGCCTGCCGCCGCACGGAGTTCGGGTGACACCAGCACTCGGCCAGTGCCGTCAAGTTCAGCATCCATCGCGTTACCCAGAAATATCCGCTTCCACCACTGGGCTGACATGGGCAATTCGGCGATGCGTTGGCGGAACTTTTCCCACTCGGGGCGGGCAAATATCATCAGGCAGCCGTGCGGGTGCTTGGTGATGGTAAGTTGGCCACTGGCGGTTGCGGTCAAGACATCACGATGCCGGGTCGGCATCGACAGCCGCCCCTTTGCATCCAGACTCAATGATGAAGCCCCTTGAAACACGACAGCAGACCTTTGGTGATTGGTTTTTGGCAGAAGAGGTGGCGAAATGGCACTTTTCACCACTAAATTGCACTTTTTTGCACTGTATCAGCAAATTTGCCGCTTGCAAACTCGCGCTCAACAATTTTTTACAATGAAATCAATGACTTAGACCAAGACTTGAAGGTTGGGATAAAAAATCCTTTTTATATTAAAGACTTAGAGTTTGTTCTGAAGGTAATACTTGAAGATTTGGCAGACCGGTTTGCATTCTGGGTTCGTCGTGCAAACAGCAAAACGTTGGCTTGGTACAGATCGCAAGCCGATGGTCCCACATCAAAACCTGCCGCGGGCGCAGGCCAATAAATGCTGTGCATCGGCATATCGGCTCCCGGCTGCATGCGTTGAGCCCTGACTAGACCGATGACGCGACAGGCGATGTCGATCCGCTTGCCAGGTCGGAACAACTGTCGCAGCCCTTTCACCCACGCCACATCATTTAGCCAACAATCCCGGCCCCGGCTGCGCCTCAATGGGCTCACCACGGCAGATCTCCGGTCATTGCGTGGCATGCAGTTGCCGCAGTCTTGCCAACCGGTGAGGTGATGCCGTTGACAGGGCCTGCTACCCATCATTGCCCTGCAGCGCCTCGGCATTGAGCATCAATTCCCGCCAGGCCAGAAAGTCGGCATTAGCGCTACGGCAAGGCAAAGCCGGTCTGACTGGGACGCCCGCTCAGGTGCAATGCTGTGGCTGCGGCGGGCGACTCGGCCAACAGCTTGCCGCGCCCAAACACCTTCAGCCGGGTCGCGCGCAGCCGCAGCGCTTCGACCGGGTCACGCGCTTGCAGAAGCACAAAATCGGCCTGGCAACCGGCTTGCAGGCCATAGTTTTCCAGTCCCATGACACCTGCTGCGTTGACCGTGACCGCGTCAAAACACTGGCGCATGGCGGCCTGGCTGGTCATTTGCGCCACATGCAAACCCATCTGGGCGACTTCGAGCATGTCGCCTGATCCCAGGCTGTACCAGGGGTCCATGACGCAGTCATGGCCAAAGGCGACGTTGATGCCGGCCGCCAGCAACTCGGGCACACGTGTCATGCCCCGGCGCTTCGGGTAACTGTCGTGCCGACCCTGCAGGGTGATGTTGATCAACGGGTTGGCCACCACCTGCAACTGCGCCTCTGCAATCAGGGCGATCAGCTTGCTCACATAGTAGTTGTCCATGCTGTGCATGGAAGTCAGGTGCGACCCGGTGACACGCCCGTGCAGGCCAAGGCGCTGGGTCTCGAATGCCAGTGTCTCAATGTGGCGCGACAGCGGATCATCCGACTCGTCGCAGTGCATATCGACCGGCAGGCCGCGCTGCGCGGCCAGCTCGCACAGCAGTTTGACACTGGCTGCGCCCTGCCCGGAAGTCCGCTCGAAGTGCGGTATGCCACCCACCACATCTACCCCTTTGTCCAGCGCCCGTTTCAGGTTTGCCAGCGCAGTGGGGGCACGCAGCAGGCCGTCTTGCGGAAAAGCCACCAGTTGCAGCTTGATATAGGGTGCCACCTGGCGTTTGACTTGCAGCAGCGCATCGACCGCCAGCAGGCGTTCGTCACACACGTCGACATGGCTGCGAATGGCCAGCAGGCCTTTGGCTACCGCCCAGTCGCAATAGGCCAGCGCGCGCTCGATCAGCGCATCGACTGTGAGCAGCGGCTTGAGTTCACCCCACAGCGCAATGCCCTCCAGCAGCGTGCCCGATTGGTTGACCCGTGGCAGCCCGTAACTCAGTGTGGCGTCCATGTGAAAGTGTGCATCGACAAACGGCGGGCTGAGCAAGAATCCCTGCGCATCGACGCTTCGATGAGTTGGCGCTGTCAGGCCGGCGGCTACTTCCACGATTTTGCCGTCCTGTACGGCCACCGACATGTTGCTGCGCCCGTCCGGCAGCCTGGCGTTTTGAATCAACAGGTCAAGCATGTCGCAGTCCTTTTCAAATGCTATTAGTAATATAGCTGTCAGCACACATTCTATAAGGGCTGAGAGCGAAAATGATGACATACTCTGATGACTGTTGAACCACCGCCGTCGATTGGCTCCGGCAAGACCCCGGCAGCCATTGCTGCCTGGTGATACCACGCGGCACTGAAGCGAGATTTCATTGGCATGCGCGCGACCGGGGTCAGCCAAGCATGCACCGCCATTTGACGCACGGGTCAAATCTGCACTTCGCCCCGCCGCTGGCTTGCCTTCCATGGTCTTCAAGACTTTTCTTGATTCTGTTCAGCTTGCGTTCATACATGCGCGGGCAAGATGTGGTCTTCAACAACCCAAGGAGCTTTCATGAAACACTTCATTTCCGCCAAATTGCTCGCGACAGTTGCCCTCGCAATTGGTGCCATCGCTGTGGCTTCATCAGCACAAGCCCGCAGCGAGGTGCACCTTTCTGTCGGCCTGCAGGTACCCGGTGTCGTCGTAAAACCGATGCCTGTGCACGTACGCCCCGCGCCTATCTAGTGCCAGAACGGAAACCCCACCAAAACGCCACCTCTTACTGCTTAAATA
>DAOSLL010000409.1:0-4411 GCA_035368905.1 Rhodoferax sp. | reverse complement strand
TTGGCCTGCTCTCTGTGGTGGTGGCGGCGTTTTTTCTATCGCGACAAAAAGATGTCAAACGCATGTTTTCGTATTCCAGCATTGAACACATGGGCCTGATTACCTTTGCTTTTGGCATGGGCTCGCCGGTGGCCAATTTTGCCGGCTTGTTGCACATGACGGTGCACTCACTGGTCAAGTCAGCCATTTTCTTCACCGTCGGACATGCCACGCAAAAGGCCGGCACCCAGTTGATGAGCGGCATCACTGGCCTGATCAAGGTCAACCCGACCGTCGGCTGGGGCCTGATGCTGGGCGTGATGGCGATTTTGGGCATGCCGCCATTTGGCGTGTTTGCCAGCGAATTCCTGATCCTGACCACCGCCATGCGCGAGCAACCCTGGGCCACCCCGTTTCTGTTTTCAGGGTTGGGGGTGGCGTTTGCCTCGATGCTGGTTCGGGTGCTGCCGATGGTGTTTGGCGATGCCAGACTCAAGCCGCTAAGCCATCCGCCGGCGCTCGTTCCGGTGTTCGTGCATTTGGCGCTGGCGCTGGTGCTGGGCTTGTACATCCCGCCCTATCTGAACGGCTGGTACGTTCAGGCCGCAGCTATGTTGGGGGGCTAATGCAATGAAGATACCCGGTCTGGACCTTGAATTTGTGGCGCTCGCAGCACCGGTGCCAATCTGGTATGCACAGGTGACCGGGCCGCAGTGGCTACAAGCCGCCACCACGGTGCGCGACGAGGGCGGTCGTCTGCTCGCATTGTGGGCTTCTGACGCTACTTTTTCAATAGCTGCTGACGCAATAGACACAAGGGCTGGAGCCGTATTTGTTGCGTATGTCAGGCAAGGTGGCGTGATCTGGCTGGCATTGCCGCTGGAGATCAAGAACGGATGCCCGGTTTACCCGGACCTGGCCCCGCTGTTCCCGGTTGCCGCCAGAATGCAGCGCGCTGGCACCGACCTGTCTGGCATTCACGCAGAAAGTGCCATCGACACGCGCGCCTGGTTGAACCACGGAGCCTGGGCCAGCGACCATTTCCCGCTGCGGCAAGACCCGCAAGCCCTGCCCCAACCCCTGCCAGGCGCGCTGACCGACTACCCTTTCGTGCGGGTCGAGGGCGACGGCGTTCACGAGATTGCAGTCGGACCGGTGCATGCCGGCATCATCGAGCCTGGGCATTTCAGATTTTCGGTGGTCGGCGAACGGGTGTTGCGGCTGGAACAGCGCCTGGGCTACACCCACAAAGGCATTGAGCAGCGCATCACGCAACTCGCGCCCAAAGAGGCGCACAAATTGGCCGGGCGAGTTTCGGGTGACTCCACCGTGGCCTATGCCTGGGGCTACTGCATGGCGCTGGAGTCGGCCTGCCAGGTCACCATCCCGCCGCGCGCCGCCTGGCTGCGTGCCTTGATGCTGGAGCGCGAACGCATCGCCAACCACCTCGGCGACCTCGGTGCCATGGGCAACGATGTTGCCTATGCGTTTGGCCTGGCGCAGTTTTCCAGGTTGCGCGAGGACTGGCAGCGCAGCTCCAAAGCCGCGTTTGGTCACCGTTTCATGATGGATTGCATCGTGCCTGGCGGTGTTTCTGGCGACATCAGCCTGGAGCACAAAGACCAGATGCTGGTGCACTGCCAGGCGCTGGAGCTTCAGGTCAGAAGACTTTTTGACATTTATGAAGCACATGCCGGTTTGCAGGACCGCTTCATGGTGACCGGGCGAGTCACCCCGGAACTGGCGGCACAGTTGGGCTTGACCGGGCTGGCCGGTCGCGCCAGCGGCCAGGCCCGGGATCTGCGCTGTGACCATCCGTTTGCGCCCTACAGCGAGTTGCATGTCAAGATGGCCAGCCACCACCGTGGCGATGTCGGGGCTCGGGCTGCGGTACGTTTTGACGAGGTGTTTGAGTCAATCCGCCTGATCCGCCAGATGCTCGGTGCGCTGCCGAGCGGGCCGGTGCAATGTGAGCTGACCTTGCCAGCCAAACCGACCAAGGGTGCCGGTTGGGTTGAAGGCTGGCGTGGTGAGGTCTTTGTGGCGCTTGAGCTCGCTGGTGTCGATGACGGCAACCGCATCCTGCGCTGCCATCTGCACGACCCGTCATGGCAAAACTGGCCGGTGCTGGAACACGCCATCATGCACAACATCGTGGCCGACTTTCCGCTCATCAACAAGTCGTTCAACCTGAGCTACTCGGGGCAGGATTTATGATCTGGCGCGTCATTGGACAGATCGCCCGGGCCGGCATTTGCACCGAGCCAGCCCCTGATATTGGCAGCGATGCGCAGGCCCAAAGTGCGCGCATCCAGACCGAACTGCTCAACATTCTGGGTCAGGCTTTGTGCATTCGCCAGGTTGATGCCGGTTCATGCAACGGCTGCGAGCTTGAAATCAACGCGCTGGGCAACCCCTACTACAACATCGAAGGCCTCGGCATCAAATTTGTCGCCAGCCCGCGCCACGCCGACCTGTTGCTGGTCACCGGGCCAGTGTCGCGCAACATGGAAATGGCCTTGAAACGCACCTATGAAGCCACGCCCGAGCCCAAACTGGTGGTTGCGGTGGGCGATTGTGGTTGTGATGGCGGCATCTTCGGCGAGAGTTATGCCAGTTGTGGCCGGGTTGCCAACGTGGTTCCGGTCGATGTCACGGTGCCGGGCTGCCCGCCCGAGCCGCTAGAAATCTTGCGTGGCATCTTGCAGGCAGTTCGCAGGCGCGTTAAAGCCAAAGAGTGAAGCTGCAAATCAACATCGGCATGGATGATTTGGAAATGGCATTGTTCAGACATTGATGGACCCAGCCAAGCCGAAAGACCTGGCCGTACCCATCCACTCTTTGCACTCATGCCCAACCTCAGCGGCCGCCTGGCCTTCATCTTGGAAGCAGAAAAGCTCAAAAGCGTGCTGCGTTCAGCCCACACCAGCACCGGACGCCGGGAAAGCACGGCCGAGCATAGCTGGCGGCTTTGCCTGCTGGCCATGACGCTTGAGGACATCCTTGGTCCGCTCGATTTTGAGCGGATGCTGAAACTCTGTGTCATTCACGACCTGGGTGAAGCGATCAACGGCGATGTGTCGGCCGTACTGCAGCAGGATTCAGCGCCGAAATCTGCCCAGGAAAGGCAGGATTTCCAGAAACTGACCGAGACCCTGCCGGAGTCACTGCAGGCCGAGTTTCTGTCGCTCTGGGATGACTATGAGTACGCCAGGACGCGCGAGGCTCGCATCGTCAAGGCATTGGACAAGATCGAGACCATCATTCAACACAATCAGGGCCAGAACCCGGCTGACTTTGACTACGCATTCAATCTTCAGTATGGCAGGAAGTACCTTGCTGAGCACCCAGTCATAGCAGAACTTCGCGCCATGGTCGATCAAGCCACCAGGTTGAACGCTGGCACCGGGCAGCTTTCGGCACCGGGCCGCGATGCCTGAACTGCCCAGCGTGACAGGCTACATGCGCTGCAGAATTTTCATCGGACCACACGGCAAATGTTGAGCATCCAGAATCTGTCGGCCGGCTATGGCCAAAGCCAGGTGCTGCAAGGCATGTCGCTGAACATTGCACCCGGCGAGATTGTCGCGCTGCTGGGGCGCAATGGCGCGGGTCGCTCAACGCTGGCCAGGGCTGTGGTGGGGCTGGTGGCAGCGCGCGGCCGCATCGAATGGCGCGGACACGACATTCTGGGCAAGAAAACATTTGAGATCGCCCGCCTGGGCCTGGGCTATGTGCCCGAAAGTCGCGATGTGTTCCGGGATCTGACGGTGGCGCAGAACCTGCTGCTGGGTCTTAAGCCCGGCCAGCCGCCGGGCCGCTGGTCGATTGCCAGCATGTACCAGTTGTTTCCCCAGCTTGCGCTGCGCTCGCGGGTTCGGGCTGGCGTGCTGTCCGGCGGCGAACAGCAAATGCTGACGCTGTGCCGCACCCTGATGGGCGACCCGGCGCTGATCATCATCGACGAGCCAACCGAGGGACTGGCACCGCAATTGGTTGAGGCGGTGGCGGATTTCCTCAGGGCACTGAAGGCGCAAGGGGTGTCGGTGTTGCTGATCGAACAGAAGTTGACGATGGCGCTGGCAGTGTCAGACCGCTGCGCCATCATGGGCCATGGCCGCGTGGTGTTTGAGGGCACACCCGAAGAATTGCAGGCAGCCCAGGCTGTTCGCCGCGAGTGGCTGGAAGTCTGAACTTGATCCGGTGCCGTCAGACCTGATTGGGAAGCAAAAACTGGCAACCGGGTTGGCAATGATGTGCCTGACCGGTGTTCAGGTAACTGTTGATTCAGCAGCGCACCGGTCATTGGCCAAGGTGGCAAGCGCTGCGCCCGCCAGGTGCTGGTCATGGGCCACTGCCGCATCGGCCATGCGGGAAATCGTGCAATGCGAAAGGTCTTGCTGGTTGAAGGTGCCGGTGCGCTGCTGGCCGG
>DAOSLL010000408.1:0-4420 GCA_035368905.1 Rhodoferax sp. | reverse complement strand
AGGAGTCGCGCCCTCGCGACGAAGGCCGTCCAATTCCGGCTCGTCCGGCTTAGGTTAAACCATGTTTTCCAGACTTCGATCCGACGTTCAATGCATTCTTGACCGCGACCCGGCCGCCCGCAGCACCTGGGAGGTGCTGACCTGCTACCCCGGTCTGCACGCCGTGTTGCTGCACCGGGTGGCGCACGCCTGCTGGCGGCGCGGCTTCAAATGGCTGGGGCGCTACATCTCGCACATCACCCGCTTTTTGACCGGCATCGAGATTCACCCCGGCGCAGTGGTCGGCAACCGGGTGTTTTTTGACCATGCGATGGGCGTGGTGGTCGGTGAGACCGCCGAAATTGGCGACGACTGCACCATTTACCAGGGTGTCACGCTGGGCGGTACCTCGCTCTACAAGGGCGCCAAGCGGCACCCGACGCTGGGGCGCGGCGTGGTGGTCGGGGCCGGTGCGCAGGTGCTGGGCGGCTTTAACGTGGGTGACGGGGCCAGGGTCGGCTCCAACGCGGTGGTGACCAAGCCGGTGCCAGCCGGTGCCACGGCCGTCGGCAATCCGGCACGCATCATATTGGCCGAACTCGATGTGAAACGCGAGGAGGCGGCGTCCAAAATGGGTTTTTCAGCCTACGGTGTGACGCAAAGCGATGACCCGCTGAGCCAGGCGATGCGCGGCCTGATTGACAACGCTTCGGGTCACGAACACCAGATTGCCATGCTGTGGAAAGCCATCGAGACGCTGCAGGCCAACCGTCCGGATGCCGATTGTGTGCCCGGAGATGCCGCCTTGAACGAGCATTTCGAGGCCGACCGACTGAATCAACTGCTGGGGAAATAAGCCATGACGATGGACTATTGGAAACGCCGCTGGCTGGCGCGTTTTGACCTGCGCCATGACCAGGCCGACAGCGCCGAAATTGATGCAACCTTTCGCGGTGGTGTCGAGTTTCGCGGCACCAACCTGTGGGTGCTGATCTTTGCGATCTTCATCGCCTCGATTGGCCTGAATGTCAATTCCACCGCTGTCATCATCGGTGCCATGCTGATATCGCCCCTGATGGGGCCGATCATGGCGCTGGGCTACGGTGCCGGCATCAACGACTCCAACCTGATGCGTTCATCGCTGTTCAACCTGGGTCTGGCCACCGTCATCAGCCTGCTGACCTCCACCGCCTATTTTCTGGTGACGCCGCTGACGCAAGCCCATTCCGAATTGCTGGCGCGCACCACGCCGTCGATCTGGGATGTGCTGATTGCGCTGTTTGGCGGCCTGGCCGGGGTCATCGGTGCCACCCGCCGGGTCAAATCCAACCTGATTCCCGGTGTTGCCATCGCCACGGCCCTGATGCCGCCGCTGTGCACCGCAGGCTACGGGCTGGCGATTGGCAACATGGCCTATTTTGGCGGTGCGCTCTACCTGTACTCGATCAATTGCGTGTTCATTGCGATTGCCACGCTGATGATGGTACGGGTCATGCGCATGCCAAGCCTGACGCAGGAACAGGACCAGGCGCGCATCCGGCATCGCACGGTGATCGGACTGGTGGTATTGACGACGCTGGTGCCAAGCGTGTACCTGGCGATCAATCTGGTGCACCAGGAGTGGTTTGACTCGAATGCCGCGCGCTTTGTGCAACAGGTGCTGCGCAGCAAGCCCAATGTGCTGGTGGTGTCGCAAGAGCCCAATTTCAAGGGCCGGCAGTTGCGCGTCAACCTGGTCGGCGACCGCCTGCCAGAGGCCGACATCAAGGCGATCGAGCAGCGCCTGCCGGAGTTTGGCCTGGCCGATGTCAAGCTGCTGCTGGTGCAGTCGGGCCAAGTCATGCCGGACATGAACACCGTCAAGAGGGACCTGATCAACGAGTTGCTGCAAACCAACCGTGCCGACATTGCCGAGCGCGAGGCGCGCATTGTGGCGCTGCAGGGGCAGTTGCAGGCGGCGCGCCAGTCGGCGGCAGCACAGCTCCCGCTCAAGGACATCTACCACGAGGTCAGGGCGCAGTTTCCACAGGCTCTGCAAGTTAACGTGACCGCCGGTTTTCAGGGCGTGATGACCAAGCCGGATGCGCCGCCGGACACCGCCGCCCTGGATCGGCCGCTGTTGCTGGTGCAACTGCAATTGCCCACCGCACTGGGTGCCGCCGAGCAGGAACGTCTGCGCCTGGGCCTGCGCCAGCGCGCCGGGCTTGCTGATCTGCAAGCGGTGCGACTGGAGGTTTCAGTGGCAGCAGCGGCCAATCCACCAGCCAACAAGCGCACCAGCAAACGCTGAGCAATCCTGGTTCAAAGCAAAGTTGCCAGTTTTTCAGGCAGCGAAGCCAGGTTGACAAAGCTCAGTTCATACATCGCATTCAAGCCCCGGGCCTGTTCGTCGCTCAGGCTGGTGGCACAGATGATGAAGCGGCTGCGGTCCAGATTCAGCCGCTTTCTCAGGCGCAGGTACTTGTCGATGTCACGCCGAAACTCGCCTGACTTGCATTCAATGCAGACCGGCATTTGCCCTTCGGACAGCACGATGACATCGAGTTCATGCAGGTCTTCGTTGGCAAACACGACCTTGACGCCGCGCGCGCAGGAAAACGACTTGTTTTGTCTCTTGAGCTGGTCCATCACTTCGATGAAAGCAAACCACTCAAGCCAGCCGCCGTCAAAAAACTGACGCACTGCAGGCGCTGTCTGCAAGCCCAGCCGGACAATTTTCTCGGGCTTTTGGTAGTGGTAGCGTGAGAAAAAAGTGTGGTCATAAAGTTGGCGGCACAAGGCGGTAATGGCCTGCGTCTCTTTTTGGCTAAGCGATGCGAGTTCAATATTGACCCCGCTGTGGCTGTTTCTGTAGGCATACCGGATGCGGTCAATCAACTCGCCAAACAGGGCAAAATCGCGTCCGATCAGGCGTGCTGCGTCGTCAAAAAAGCCACTGGTGTCCACCAGGGACGGATCGAAGATGGCTTCGATCTGCTGCGCGGCGAACCAGTCTTTCAGCGGCTGGTGCTGTGCGCTGGTGGCCAGCACCGGGGTGTTGTGGATGTCAATTTCTGCCACCGACATCAAGCCTGCAGGCGCTGGCGGCAATGTGGACTGGGCGCTTTGCGGTGCTGGCAGGCCAGCCGCTGCAGCCACTTTAAGCTCGTCAATTTCGCGCAGCGCACCTCGATAACGCTCGACCAGTTTTTCGACGTAATAAACCGTGTCGAACACCATGCTCGGTGTGCTGCAGCGTTCGCAGTTGGCTTTTGCGCCAATCGGCACCTGCGTGTTTTCAGAGACAAAAGCGCATTTGTTGCATCGGTAAATTGTCATAGGCACCCCTGAACGCTATCGACTACGTAGCTTGTTACGCAGTATTCATAAGCTCTGGAGCCATATTCTATCTTGATTAGCAATGAACTTCAGCCACCACCCGAATCGAGCGCTGCGAGTGCGGCCCGCACTGCGCTGCGGCCACCATCAATCGTTGGGGCAGTGTCTTGAGATTGAATCTGCGATTGAATCTGTAGGCGAAGGTGCCGAGGTATTGCGCTGCGTACTTTCTAAAGCCGAAGCTGTGGTAGCTGCCACTCAGGCTGGTCTTGAGGTTTCCCAGCACCGTGTTGATCCACTGCAACTCGGGTACGTCTTTGGGTTTGCGCCTTGCCACGACAGTGCATTCATGGGTGCAGCCAGCCTGGGTCACGGCGTTGAAGCAGGCCAGGCCATCAGAATAGACGGTGCTGCCAGCGGCCAGGCATTTTTTGGCCCAGTCTGCAATGGCTCTGAGCTTGAAACCGGGCACCGGGCTGAGTTTGACTCGCAAAGGGTGGCCCTCATCAGTGAGGGAGACCGCCGCCACAAAGGCCACCTTGTTCTCGGAGCCGCGTCCGACCTTGCCACCTGTGCGCTCGCCGCCCAGATAGGCATCATCCACCTGGACTTTGCCACTGAGCGTGTAGAGTGCTTCACGCTCAGTCATGGCTTGCATCAGTTTGTGCTGCATCAACCACGCCGTCGGGTAGCTCACACCGAGCTGACGTTTGAGAGCCAGGGCAGACAGACCGGTCTTGGCCTGGCTGACGAGGTAAATCGCCAAGAACCATATCGTCAGAGGCAATTTGGTCGACTGAAAGACGGTGCCCGCGATCAGCGAGGTTTGATGCCGACAGGCGTTGCACTGAAAAACCTTGTTGCCGATGGAGTGCAGGATGCAGTGTGCAGCACCACCGCAGTCAGGACAGCGAAAACCATCGGGCCAACGTGCACTCTCCAAAGCAGACGCGCAAAGCGCCTCGGTTCCAAAGAGGCTGAAAAACTCCGGCATCGACAAGCCGGGTTGAAATTGGATGCGATTCATAGCCATGATGCGACCCCCAAAACTAAAAGATGGGTGCAGATTACGCCCCCACAAGCTCACCAGGTGAGCTTGGCTGAAGATTGTTGCTAATCAAGT
>DAOSLL010000407.1:0-4429 GCA_035368905.1 Rhodoferax sp. | reverse complement strand
CTGGTCGTAGTTGTGGACCACGCCATTGTGGATGAGCTGGCCCGACCCGGCGGCCCGAACATGCAAGCCATCGGTGCCGTACTCGACCGGCTGTTTGACTATGCAGCCAGTCACTTCAAGACCGAAGAAGACCTGATGGCGTTGCACAAGCTCGATGCAAGGTACGTTGCCCACCATTGCGCCATTCATGCGAAGTTTGTGGAGCAGGTCGTGGGCATGCGAACTCTGCTTTCAAGCGATGGTGCGCTTGAAGTCGGCCCGTCGCTGCTACGCTATTTGACCAGTTGGCTGACGATCCATATTCTTGATGAAGACCGGCGTTTTGCCAGACACGTCGCGCTGGTTGAGGCTGGCGAGTCGGCCTCAGGCGCCTATGACATTGTGGCCAAAAACAACCGTTCTATCGACCCCGCCCGTGCCGCGCTTGAAACTGCGTTGGGCGACCTGTATGTGGTGTTGGGTGAACACAATAAGACCTTGCAGCAGGCCAATGCAAAGCTGCAACAGGCGCGTGATCAGCTCGAAATGAGGGTGCACGAGCGCACCCACGAACTCTCGGCAGCGCTGGAGCAAATGAAATTGACACAAAGCCAGTTACTGCAGTCAGAAAAGATGGCAGCCGTCGGACAATTGGCGGCTGGCGTGGCACATGAAATTAACAACCCGATTGGCTTTGTCAACTCCAACCTCGGTTCGCTCAAACACTACGTCGCCCAACTGCTCAATGTGATATCCGCGTATGAGGCCATGGAGACTGAATCAAGCCCCCTGGCAGAGCGCCAGCAGCGCCTGACCCAAGCGCGTGCAGTTGCCGACCTCGACTACATGAAGGCAGACGTGGTGAACCTGTTGAGCGAGTCGGTCGACGGCCTGGAGCGGGTTAAAAAAATTGTTCAGGATTTAAAAGACTTCTCACGTCTGGACCAGGCGCAATGGCAGGATGCCGACATCAACGCCGGGCTGGAATCCACCCTCAACGTGATCGCCCACGAACTCAAGTACCGGGCCAACGTGGTCAAGCATTTCGCTCCATTGCCGCTGCTGCGCTGCCTGCCATCGCAGCTCAACCAGGTTTTTATGAACTTGCTGCTCAATGCAGCGCAGGCGTTCGATGGACCGGGTGAAATCAACATTACCACTGGTTTCTCGGACGATAACGTATGGGTTGATATCCGTGACAGCGGCAAAGGCATCCCCACGGACCTGCAAAAGCGGATTTTCGAGCCATTTTTTACGACCAAGCCAGTAGGCAAGGGCACGGGTCTGGGCTTGACCATTGCATTTGATATTGTGCAAAAGAAGCACGGCGGTCGCATTGAGGTCGACAGCGCCCTGGGACAGGGCACCACTTTTCGCATCATTCTGCCGCGCCATTCTGCGCAACCAAGTCCGAACAATCCGGGGTGAGCATGGCAATTGAGACACTTCCTTCAACAGTCGCTGATTCAAACGAACCTGGGCAGTCTGTGGACGAACTGCAGATCCTGCGCGCATGGATGCACCGGTCCGCCATCGGACTGATCGTGGTAGATGCGCTAGGCACCATCAAATTTGTGAATCATGCGGCGCAAACACTTTGCGCTTGCACAGTTGCCCAACTGCTTGGGCACAATTGTGTAGCGCTATTTTCCCAAGACATCGCGCCTGCCGATACCCTGGCTTTGCAAAACAGCCTGGTCACGGCCCAGGCTTGGTCCCTGCAGACCATGATTCAACGCATGGACGGCACACAATTTTGGGGCAACTTCCAGTTGGTCCCGGTAGAAGACGCGCTAGCTGGCTCCACACACCGGTGTTTGTTCCTGAACGATATCAGCAACCTTAAACACGCTGCTGACAACATTGAACGCTTGTCCAGCTTTGATCAATTGACGCTGCTGCCTAACCGCGCCCAATTTTTGCTGAACCTGCACCAACTTTTAAGCAGTGCCGGCGATGCCGGAGATTTTGTCTTGATGGTGTGGATTGACGTTGACCACCTTAGAGCAATTAACGACACCATGGGGCAAGCTGTGGCCGACAAGGTGCTGCTGACCATTGCTGATCGCCTACGGGATGCCTCCCGCCGCCAGGACCTGCTGGGACGACTAGGCGGCGATGAGTTTGCACTGGTGATATCCGGCGGCACCAACCCCCAGGTTTTGCAGGATGCTGCTGAGCGACTGATGCGCAGCCTGCAAACGGATCTTGCCACGCCGGATTGTGATGTGAAATTTAGCTTGACCGCTGGTACCGCCATTTTTCCGCCTGATGCCAGATATGTCGAAGACCTGATGTCGTGCGCAGAAATGGCACTGCTGGAGGCCAAGAAAGCCGGTGACGGCACCATCCGACACTACGTCACCGGGCTTGGCAATACGGGCACCTCGCATGCACAGGCGGTTGCAGAACTACGCACTGCCATTTTTTCTGGCGAACTGCGCCTGCATTACCAGCCACAGGTCAGTCTGCACTCGGGCCAGGTCATTGGGCTTGAAGCGCTGGTGCGCTGGCAGCACCCCTCGCGCGGCCTGCTGTCGCCCGTTCATTTCATTGCGTTGGCCGAAGAGTGCGGCCTCATCATCGCGTTGGGTGAATGGGTGATGCAAACGGCCGTGCAGCAAATCAAGGCCTGGCGGGACGATGGCCTGACACCGGTGCGGGTGGCAGTCAACCTGTCGGCCCCGCATTTTCGGCAAAAAGGTCTGCCGGATGCCATTGAAAAGTTATTGTTTGACCATGACGTTCCGGCATCGTTGTTTGAACTGGAGTTGACCGAAAGTGTGATGTTGCGCGACGCTGAGTCGGCCATTCGCATCGTGGACCGGCTGAAGACACTGGGCCTTCGGATTTCTCTGGACGACTTTGGTACCGGATATTCGTCTTTGGCCTACCTGTCGCGCTTTGCCATTGATGTCATCAAGATTGATCAGTCGTTTATCGCGGACATCACCACCAACCCGGTCAACGCGTCCATTGCCACTGCCACCATTGCCATGGCCCACAAACTGGGCAAAACTGTGATCGCCGAAGGGGTGGAGACCCTGGGGCAAATGGTATACCTGCGGCGCCATGAGTGCGACGAAATGCAGGGTTACCTGTTTTCCCGACCGGTGGATACCTCAGCGATCAGCGACATGTTGCGCAGCGGTGCGGACATCAATTTGACCCTGGACCAGGGCGAGACGCAAATGACGCTGCTGCTGGTGGATGACGAGCCCAATATTCTGAACGCCCTCAAGCGGCTTATGCGCCGCGAGGGCTACCGCATCCTGTGCGCTGAAAGTGCGGCCCAGGGGTTTGACTTGCTGGCAACGCACCGCGTGCAGGTCATCATTTCGGACCAGCGCATGCCGGTCATGACAGGCACCGAATTTTTGAGCCGCGTGAAAGACCTGTACCCCGACACGGTGCGACTGGTGCTGTCGGGCTATTCCGAACTCGAATCGCTCACGGATGCCATCAACAAAGGCGCCATCTACCGCTACATCTCCAAGCCATGGGAAGACGACAAGTTCAAGCAGGATGTCATGCAAGCCTTTCGCCACTACCGCGAGCACAACCCGGCGAGCACATTGAACGACCATGAAGCGACCTGAAGTACCCACGCCGCATTCACGTTCGCTGTGGTACCTCCTATGCGGCGCACTGCTGTTTGTAGGCACTGGGTTGGGCGTTGATCTTTACTTCGATTACCTGCGCATCGCAAGTGATGCTGCTGCTTCTCTAAGCCGTCACTCGGCTGCTGCTGCCGCAGACCTGCAACGGCGCCTGGTGTCAATCAACATGGCCATGAACGGCATTCGCTCCAATGCTCCATTTTTTTTCTCTGAAAAGCGTGGGCTTGAAATTGCAAACCGGCAGTTGAAAGTCCTTGCTGACTCCCTGGAGGGCGTTCGCACCTTGGCACTGTTCAATGCGGCAGGAACGATGATCGCGTCCAACCGCCCGGAGATTTTGAATCGAAACTATGCAGACCGAGCCTATTTTCAGGTGCCGCTGAAGGAAAAAAATCCATCCCGCCTTTACGTCAGCGCGCCAATCAAGACGGTTCTGGGGGTTTACTCGGTAGTGTTGTCAAAAAGCCTGGTGAGTGCCGATGGCGAATTTGCAGGTATCGTGACTGCTACGCTGGACCCGCAGGACTTCAAAAACACACTGGAGGGGGCGCATGATTCACCGGACTCGATTTCGGCTATTTTGCATGGCAATGGACAAGCCTTTTTGTTCGCTCCCGACGCCGCTGCGCTCCCCGCTAGCGACACTGCCAAGATGGGGGATTTTTTTGAAGACCACAAGAGAAGTGGCTTGGTCACGAGCGTAAGAACAGGCTTCAGCCCCGACACGAATGCTAAGCGCATGATGGCCATGACCACGGTTTATCCCCCATCCCTGGCGATGGATTATTCCCTGACCATTTCTTTCAGTCGCGACTTTGACCTGTTTTTTG
>DAOSLL010000406.1:0-4432 GCA_035368905.1 Rhodoferax sp. | reverse complement strand
GGCGGTGCATCTGCCGGACATCGGTGTCAATAGCCACGGCAATGTACCCGCAGATCGGGGTGGTGACCACCAGGACGCGACAGTGTGGGGCAGTGAGGACGCGCTGGCACTGAGCTTTACCAACCGGTATCAAAGCGACTGGCGTTACGTTGCGGCGTGGGGCAAATGGCTGATGTGGGATGGTCAGCGCTGGCGTTCGGAAGACACGCTGGCCGCATCCGACCTGGTGCGCCACGTCTGTCGTTTCGCATCGCTCAAGTCGGACAACCCAAAACTTGCGGCCAAACTGGCAGCTTCGGGCACCATCAGCGGTGTCGAGCGACTGGCTCGGGCTGACCGCAAGCACGCGGGCACCACCGACGAATGGGATGCCGACGAGTGGTCAATCAACACGCCCGGTGGCGTGGTTGACCTGCGTACCGGCAGGATGCGAGCCCATGATCGTGGTGACCGCATGACCAAAATCTGCACCGCCACGATTCAGCCGGGCAGCACCTGTCCCAACTGGCTGGCGTTTCTGGCCGATGTGACCGGTGGTGACGCGGCGCAGATCCACTACCTGCAAAAGGTGTTCGGCTACTGCATGACAGGCTCCACCCAGGAGCACGCGCTGTTCTTTCTGTATGGCACCGGTGCCAATGGCAAGTCCGTGTTCGTCAACACCATCTTCACGCTGATGGGTGACTATGCGGCCAACGCGCCCATGGACACGTTCATGGAATCCCGTGGTGACCGGCACCCAACCGATCTGGCAGGCCTGCGTGGGGCGCGCTTTGTCGGTGCGACCGAGACAGAACAGGGTCGGCGCTGGAACGAATCGAAGATCAAAGAGATCACCGGTGGCGACCGGGTGTCGGCGCGCTTCATGCGCCAGGACTTCTTCACCTACTTGCCGCAGTTCAAACTGGTCATCGCAGGCAATCACAAACCGGCCATTCGCAATATCGATGAAGCCATGCGCAGGCGTTTGCACCTGATCCCGTTCACGATCACCGTGCCGCCTGAAAAACGTGACAAGCAGCTCCAGGCCAAGCTTCTGCTCGAGCGCAACGCGATCTTTGAGTGGGGCGTACAGGGTTGTCTGGCCTGGCAACGCGAAGGGCTCATTGCGCCAGAGAGTGTCGTCAGTGCGACCAAGGAGTATTTCGAGGCAGAAGATGCCCTGGGTCGCTGGATGGAAGAACGTTGTGTGCGGGTGCCCAGCGCCAAATCACTGACGACCGAGCTGTTCTCCGACTGGAAGCAGTGGGCAGAGGCGGCTGGTGAATTTGTCGGGCCACAACGCCGCTTCTCGGATTTGCTGCTCACCCGAGGCCTTGAGAAATGGCGCAACTCCGTGGGCCTGCGCGGTTATCAAGGCATCGGTTTGAAAGAGGTCCGCACCCCAAGTTACACGCCTTATGCGGACAACTGAGAACCCAAATGCCCGCAATCCACCCCAAAACTGACGCTGCTGACGCAAAGAACGAATCTGGCAATGCGTGTCGGCTGTGTCAGTCAAACCCGATTCTGACGCAGCCGACTTTGCCTACGGTTAGTTTCTCACGCGTGCGCATGACGCGCAGGTTATGGAAGTTAACCGTGAGCAACGTCGGCTGCGTCAGTCCGGCCAAGAACACCCACTTTTGAACCCAATCCCCATGCAACAAACCACCATTTCACACACTGTCACCCTGGCGCTTGACCTCGGTACGACCACAGGCTGGGCTCTCAAATCCCGAGATAGCCAGATTGCTCACGGCTTCGTGAGCTTCAAGTCCCAGCGCTTTGAAGGCGGTGGCATGCGCTTCCTGCGCTTCAAGCATTGGCTGGCAGAACTCAAAAACATGACTGGCGAAATCAACGCTGTCTACTTCGAGGAGGTGCGCCGCCACGTTGGAGTCGATGCTGCCCAAGTCTACGGTGGCTTGATGGCCACACTGACCACTTGGTGCGAACACCACCGCATCCCGTACCAAGGCGTGCCCGTGGGCACGATCAAGAAGCACGCCACCGGCAAAGGCAACGCTGGTAAGGCTGAAGTCATTGCTGCCATGCGTGCCCTTGGTCACCCCGTCACGGACGACAACGAAGCCGATGCCCTGGCCATCCTGCACTGGGCACTCGACACGCAGGAGGTGTGACGTGAAGGTTCCCACCCACCACTACCAATGCCCCCTTGGTCGCTTGCAACCAACCGTCACGGACCTGGACAGCGTTAAGCAACGCGGCTGGCGTGACCAGAACATCCTGGTGGTCAACGCTGAGGACAAGCGGCTGGACTACCTCGAGCGTGAACTGGTGCGACGCATCGGTGAGCGTTTGTATGGTCAAGGAGATCGTCATGGCTGAGCGCAACACACCATGGACACCCGATGACGTGGCCAACCGCTTCGAGGACGCTGCGGTCACTGCAAGGCGACTGCCCTCAGCCAATGTGCAGGGCTACTTCAATGCGTGGCCTACCATCGTTCGCTGCCAGTGGGAGATGCTGGCAACCGATGAGCGTGTGGTCTGTCGCTTCCCGCCATCGCCGAAGGACGTGGAGCAGATGCTTGAGGTCATGCTCTGGGTACAGTGGCTTGAGGTGGAGCAGCGTCATCTGGTCTGGATGCGTGCCAAACGGTACGGCTGGCGAGACATCTGCACGCGCTTTGCCATCGGACGGTCGACCGCATGGCGGCATTGGAATCAGGCCATGGCGTTGATGGCAGAAAAGCTCAATGACAGCCGCAAAAAGTGACCCGGCAAGACCCAATTGCTCGACAAATCATCCGAGCTATTGGGTCACGCAGGGTAATGCTTTGGCACTCTGTCCCTTGATTTGGAGTTTGTCCCTTTTGCCTGCAAATGAAGGTGAAACATCCTGCCTGTTTTTCGGTACATTTACGCCTATGGATGGACAAAGCCGCTGGCAATCAGTTGGTAATTAGCCACTCTGCCCCAGGCAAAAGGGGTCCTTCTTTCGGAAAATCCTATGCGGGGGGCAACAGCGCAAGACCCGCCCACCGACAGACTGCAAACCAGAGTTTGCAGGGGTTTGCACCAGCGGCAGGTTTGCACCCTGGCACACAAGGGGGGGAATTCAATTCACACCCTTTGCCGACCTGACATCCGAGTTTTCGTATCCTGACTTTTCCTGAACCCGCCCTCGGAGTTTTCTGACGTCGGGTTCTCTCGTTCAACTCCTGCGCTTTGCTCAAAGCGACCTCGCGGCCCGTCACTGGTTTTATAGACCTGTGCGGGCCGCACTTTTTTGGAAAGCTCGAAACCCGTGAATCCCCTCAACGTTGAGTACCGCAAGGTTGACGCGCTGATCCCGTTTGCCCGCAATCCTCGCACCCACAGCGAGGAGCAGGTGGCCAAGATCGCCGCCAGCATCGCCGAGTTTGGCTGGACAAATCCGGTGCTGGTCGACGGTGTCAGCGGCGTGATCGCCGGACACGGTCGTCTGGCTGCTGCACGCAAGTTGGGCCTGACGGAAGTTCCGGTCATTGAACTGGGGCACCTGTCGCCCACCCAGAAGCGCGCATACGTGATTGCCGACAACCGCCTGTCACTCGATGCCGGGTGGGACGAAGAGATGCTGGCCCTTGAACTGACCGAGCTGTGTGAGTCCGGTTACGACCTGGCGCTCACCGGATTTGAAGATGCTGAGATCGAAGCCATGATGGCCGAACACATTGATGGCGAGACCGGCGACGACCCGGCAGGCGATGACGAATCCGACGATGCCCCAGACGCTGGTGACGATGTGCCTGACGCGCCGGTCAACCCGGTATCCCGAACCGGTGATGTCTGGCTGCTAGGTGCGCACCGTCTGATCTGTGGCGATGCCGGTGACTCGGCGGTGGTCGCGGCCCTGATGCAATCTGAAAAGGCTGCGCTGTGTTTCACCTCACCACCCTACGGTACCCAACGCGACTACACCGACACAATCGTTGACTGGGACGCGCTGATGCGTTCAGTCTTCGCAAACCTACCCATGGCTGCCACCGGTCAGGTGCTGGTCAACCTTGGGCTGATCCACCGCGAGCAGGAAGTCATGCCGTACTGGGATGGCTGGCTGTCATGGATGCGCCAGCAGGGGTGGCGGCGCTTTGGCTGGTACGTTTGGGACCAGGGCCCGGGTCTGCCAGGCGACTGGAGTGGCCGCTTTGCGCCAGCGTTTGAATTCGTGTTTCACTTCAATCGCAAGGACTCCGAGGTGCGCAGGCCCAACAAGAACGTGCCCTGCATCTACGCTGGACGTGACACCCATCTGCGTGGTGACGGAACCAGCGCCGGTGGCATGCGCAACAAAGATGGCAGTAAGACATCGTGGAACCACGTCGGCACGCTCACCCAGGACACCAAGATTGCTGACTCGGTGATTCGCATCATGCGGCACAAGGGCAAGATCGGTCAGGACATTGACCACCCGGCCGTGTTCCCGGTGGCGCTGCCGCAGTTC